>JAZURH010000151.1:0-32294 GCA_045606125.1 Lentisphaeria bacterium
GGCGCGTTGTTGAAACCGTTTTAGACGGGATGCTTGTTGCAAGAAGCGGCTATGATAAGGCAGGGCAGTGTGTTTTTACAACGGAATATAACGATGCGTCCGCCTACAGTGAAAAAATGCAGTTTTCCCGAGTGCATCGGCGCACATATGATGCAGTTGACCGCCCTTTGTCCAGTGAATATTTGAGTGGGGCGGAAGTATCTCTGAAAGCAATGGGAAATGATATTTACAGGACGGAATTGTCCGGGGGAAGCATAGCGTCTATCAGTGTATCTGAACATGATTCAGGCGGCAGGTTGAGGCGTTTGATCTCACCTGACGGAGGTATTTCATTATTGAAATACGACAGCGGCGGCAGGATAACATCCATTACTGACAGTTATGGAAGATGCAATAGTTTTCTATATGACAGTTCCGGGCGGGTATCATCGGTGGAGAATGCGGCCGGAGGAAGAGGATATTTTGATTATGACAGTATCGGAAATTGCGTAGGTATCATGCTGCCTGACGGCGGCATGCGGAGGCAGCTTTATGATGGTGATGGGAATGTGACGGGGCGCATGTCACCCGATGGAGATACAGTGATGTATTCCCGTGATCAGTATGGTCAGATAATTTCGGTGGATATGCCTGATGCTGGTGAAGGAAGAAAAACATTTTTCTACAACTATGACAGCCTTGGCGGTTTATGCAGCGTTGTGGATCCTTCAGGCAATGAAACTGTGTTTGAAAATGATCAGCATGGCAGGCGTGAACTCATGCAGTTGCCGGATGGTTCAGAATGCAGGAACATATATGAAGACGGAGGCGTGCATCCAAGGGTGTTTATTGATTTTGCAGGAAACAGGATTGTAAGTGAATACGATAATTCAGGCGGTTTGCTGAGCCGTAAAATATTTCCGCACGGAAGTGACAGAAATGCTGTTTCATATACATATCGCCGCAATGCATTCGGCCTGCTTGAGGCGATAGAGATGGAAGCGGGTGAAAAAATGGAAGTGTGCCGATATGAATATGATGTGGAAAGCAGACTTGTATTTGAGGAAACGGATGGAAATACAATAAAATATTCCTATGATGCCTGTTCAAGATTGTCAGCAGTTGAAGTGAATGGTGTAGAAACAGTATTTTCCCATGGAACTGGCGAGGATGTTACGGAGATGACCTTGAAATGCTGGAAAGGCAGTGACTGCAGGGAAAAATATATTGTCAGGCGGGATGCGTTTTCCCTCCCGTCTGAACTTGTCCGTCCTGACGGGAGTGTGCGTTATACAGTACGCAACAATGGGGGCTGTGTTGTAAGTATAAGGGAAGTTGACGGCGCCGGGAATGAAATATGCAGATTTGAATATGAATATGATACAAGTTCCAGAATGACTGCCTGCAATGAAATATGGAAAGATGGTTTTGAACGGAGGAGACGATGGAGATATGATTCCTGGTCCCGTCTTGTAAGTGAGATATCAGTTTCAAATGAATCGGCGGCTGATTATTCCCTGGAGTTGGAATATGATTCAAATGGAAATGTTTTGCGAAGGCGGCGTGAAGGGATGGACGGCGTGTATACGGCTGAATATGAATATGATAATTGTGACCGTATGAGATGCGTTGATATCAGCCGTGATGATGGTTTTGCTGAAAGGCATGAAATCCTATGGAATGCCTGCGGTCAGTTGGAGAAGATAGTCAATGGCGGAAACATTATGTGCAGTTTCCTGTGGAATGAGGAAGGCAGGCTTCTAAGGGTGGAGAAAGAGGATGTCCGTATTGAATATGACTACGACTCCAGGGGGATGCTTTGCGGAAGAAAGGTGCTGGAAAAGAACGGAAGCGGCCTGCAGGAGGCATCGGACATGAAAATATTGTATGGCAGCAGTATTGATGGAACAGTTCCGCAGCTTTTTGTTCTGGGGGATGAATATGTTCTGGACGCAAATGAAGCCATTGCGTTAAGAAGCGATTCTGGTACGGTAAATATCTATGCTGATGCTGCCGGAACTGTAACAGGCCGCAATAATATTGATGGCATTAAGCATTTTATGTATGATGCACGGGGTGTTCCTCTTGTTTTTGCCGAAGGGAGTTCAGCCGGGCTGGGATTCAACGGGGAGTTTCAGGATTTTTCCGCGGGGCTTGTTTATTTGCGTTCCCGTTTCTACATGCCTGAGCTTGGAGTGTTCATATCTCCGGACATTGCGCCTGCGTCAGCTGAAAATCCCCAGACTATCAACAGGTATGCCTATTGCTGCGGGGATCCGGTCAACAGGATAGATCCCATGGGAACCATGAGCATATCTCTGGTAATGACATGGAGCAGCATTGCGGCGTGCACAGGTCTTATGTATGTAAATCATATTGCGCGTACTTATGCGACATATTTCAGGGCACAGGACGCAAACAATCTGATAAATATGGAAAAGGAGCACCGCAATGCAACTGTTATAGTTCACGGAGTTGCACCCCATGAAAACGGTTATGCGGATGATATGGTCTCCTTTCTTGAACGATTGACTGATTCACAGGATTATCATCAGATGCTGTGGTCCGGATTTGCGATAAAACTGCTTCATTTCCCCAACAGATTTGAGCATTATTATGCCCTGGAGACTCTTTTGACCGATATTTTCACCCTTTATCACAGGGGATATGAGAATATAAACATAATAGCCCACAGCTGGGGGACAGTCATTTCAAAGGACTATAATATCAGATACAGCATGAGGGCTGTTCCAATAGGACTCTGGGTTACCATGGGGTCTCCGCTTCCAAATCCGGAATATTGGGTACCTTTGCCCGAATATCCCGGGGTTGTCTACAATAATCTGAAACGCTGGTATAATTTTTACAGCCTGACTGATCCAGTGGTATATTTTATGATGGACAGCTGGGACAATGTCAGGCCGAAAGATGCTTCACTTTATCCACTGTTCAAATCGGGTCTGCCGCAGCAGTTTCGTGTCACATCATGGTATTGCGGCAGTCCTCATTCAATATACTGGACTAATCCTGATGTTCTTATGAATGTCAGCAAATATCTTAATTCCCAGTAGGGAGATTCAAAATTACGAAAATCATACTGGACAAACGGGAAACAAAAAAGGGACACCCGTGGAGGATGTCCCTGTCACATATCATCCGGCAGAACATGCCGGATGAACTTTGCCGGTTTTATTAAGTGAAGTCCGGAATCATGCCCTGTCTCTGGTGTGCATCGAACAGGTCATCGCACATTGCCCTTATATTGTCAAGTGTCATTTCTGATCTGGTGTGTGGATCCAGCATAGCTGCTTCGTATACCAGCTGGCGTGAGCGTTTGACAGCGGCCTCGATGGTAAGAAGATGCACATTGATATGTGTCATGTTCAGGGCGGCGCAAGCAAGGGGGAGATTTCCGACATGGCATCCCTGGACGCCGTTTCCGTTGACAAGGCAAGGTACTTCTACCACAGCCTCGCGGGGCAGATTGTCAATAAGTCCATCGTTAAGTACATTGCCGCCTATTTCCTGGGGGATGTCCGTTATTATGGCGTTCATGATTTTAGAGGCATATTCCCAGGACTGTGTGTGCTGGAGCTTGACATTTCCAGTCAGGTCATATTTCATTTTGCGCCAGCTGTTTATCTGTGAAATGCATCTTCTCGGGTACTCATCCAGAGGAATGTTGAACTCGTCTATAAGTTCCGGATTCTGGCTCTTTATGAAGTAAGGATGGTATTCTGCAGTGTGTTCTGAGGACTCTGTATTGTAGTAGCCGAAATGCTTCATAATCTCGAAGCGCACCATGTCTTTGTGCTTTTCGCCGTCCTTTTTTCTGGCCATTCTGTTTTTCTTTTCAGCAGCCTTTCGTATTTCCGGATACAGGTCCTTTCCATCCTTGCTGATCTCAAGCAGCCATGCCATGTGATTGATGCCGGCGATCTTCCATTTTACCGGGTTGTATTTTTCGTAAAGGTCAAGTGACTTGAGCAGGCCGGATGCGCATGTCTGGACGGAATGGCAGAGACCTACGCTTTTTACGCCGCCGTGCCTGAGGAGGTAGCCTGTAAGTATGGACATTGGATTTGTGTAGTTGAGGAACCATGCGTTGGGGCATACATCCCTGACATCCTTTGCAAAGCCTTCCATTACAGGGATTGTGCGCAGTGCGCGGAATATTCCTCCTATTCCCAGTGTATCTCCTATTGTCTGGCGCAGGCCATATTTTTTGGGTATTTCAAAGTCAATCACGGTTGACGGTTCATATCCGCCCACCTGTATTGCATTGATAACGAAATCCGCTCCTCTAAGTGCTGCACGGCGATTGCGGACTGCCAGATACGGGGTTATTTTGGCCCTGTTGTTGTTGATATTGGCGTTCAGGTTGCAGAGCATCTTGTATGAATCGTTAAGGCGTTCCTGGTCGATGTCATAAAGTGCGATCTCCGCGTCGCAAAGACTTTCTGTGCAGAGGCAGTCTCCAAGTACATTTTTTGCGAATACGGTACTGCCAGCGCCCATGAATGTTATTTTTGTCATGTTGCCTCTTTAAAGCGGTTTGTTTTGTTCTGCATTGCCTGCCGGCATGGGGCCGTCAAGGCTGGTACTAAAAGTGTGAATAGGGTTGAAAATATAGCATTGAATGCTTTTTTGGCAATTTTCAAAATCTGAAAAACGGGTTTCCGTTGTGTATTTCAGGAGTCCACCATATTTTTTGCGGAGAATCATTTTGCATTGCATGGCGGATATGAAAAAACTGCCGTTTATTTTCCTTTTGGGTCAAAAGCATCCCTTGTTCCCTCTCCGATGAAGACTCCAAGGAGCATCAGCGAGAAAAGTGTAAGTGACGGGTACAGGATCAGCCACCATGCCCAGCGCTGTGTCTGTGCCTGCTGCAGAAGTTGTCCTATGCTGGGTGACTGCAGGGGCAGTCCGAATCCCAGGTAGTCAAGTGCGGCAAGGGACCCTATTGCTCCGACAAGTGAAAACGGGAAGAATGTTATTATCGGTACCATGGCGTTGGGCAATATGTGCCTGAAAACTATTCTGTATGCCGGCAGTCCCAGGCATTTTGCTGCGTCTACAAAAGGCTGCTTTTTCAGCCTGAGCATTTCTGCGCGCATATAGTATGATATTCCTATCCAGTTGAATATGGCGTTGCAGAAAAGCAGCAGCATGAATCCGGGACCGTATATTGAACCGAGAAGGATTATGACATACAGGAAAGGAAGTGCGCTCCATATTTCAATGAGACGCTGGCCTGCAAGATCGGCCCAGCCTCCCAGATATCCCTGAGTAAGGCCTATTACAGTGCCTGTCAGCATGGAGCATATCACCAGGATCAGACCGAATGTAATGGATGTGCGGACTGAATATACGAGCCTGGCCAGTACATCCCGGCCGGCATCGTCTATGCCGAGAATGTGTCCTTTGACTGGCCTGAAAGGAAAGCGTACGCTTTCTTTTTCCATGAAAGCAGTGTATTGCCTGCCCTCTATAATGATATTTCCTCTTGCCGAGCCGCCTGAGGATGCCTCTGCGTACAGGTCCATGATAATCTTCTTTGCCTCCCCGTCCAGCATTTCCGCCTGTTTTTCATCTGCTGGCAAGCCATTTTTTCCTATGAACCATTTTGCGTTGAAGGTGTCGCCAGAGGACACTCTTGCTGTAACACGCACATATTTTGGGGCTGCGCGCCTTTGTTTGAATTCAGGAATGGACAATTCGGCGTCTGCAGTTCCGTTTTTGCCTTTGACTTTTTCCCTCAGCGGCAGCGCTGCTCTGTTTGCGAATCTTGCTTCAATGGCCTCAATTGTTTTCTGGGGCAGCGCCCAGAGTTCGTCAATCTTTTGTGGGGGCTGTCCGTTTTCTCTGCCGAGGGCATTACTGTTCTGTATTCTGCGTACGGTGCGATCCGGATTTATTGTCACTACTGCAGTTTTCTGTTCCGGTTCAATTCTGCATGTCATGCGCAGATGTTTTTCCAGTTCTTTTTCTGTGACTATGTCATTGGGGCCGCTTTGTACCGGAGCCCACAGCATAGTGCAGTCTTTTTCCTTTTCCTGCATTTCCCTGTAGTCGGGTGCTGTTCCAATTCCATTGCCGTAGAAATTGTCCTCTGAATAGTATTTGATGAAGGGAAAATACAGCCTGCCTTTGAAATATACGGCGAGCGGCTTTCCGTTGCACAGAAGTTCCGAACCGAGGCTTGCTGCATAAACGGCAGCCAAAATCAGGAAGGAAATAAAGGCCCGCCTGTGGCGTATGAATCTGAACAGTCTTTTTTTTGTGAGTGGATTCATGCTTTATGTTGTTTTGCATAACATTATTTTTTTTCAGGAGAATTTAAGCCACGGACTTGAAAATGCCACAAAACAGCCGGCATATATTGCTTTTCGGGGTGGAAGAGCCTCAAATTATACGGGGACTGGGAAAAAACTGTTGGATCCAGGTAAGATCGCCGGTATTATTTCTAAGCAACATTTTTTCTGCAGATATGCCATGGCGGAATGCGTCCGGCATTTTCTTGTTTTATAGAATTTATTTTTGTAAGTTACGCTTGTTAGAATTGGTTTAAAGATTATAGTGTGCTAATTTTATATAAGTTCAGATATGCAGGGTGGCAGATGCGTAATTTTTCAAATTTTTTCAGGACCTTATTTCATAATGATGTAGGCATTGACCTTGGTACGATGAATACATTGCTGTACCATCGGGGCAAGGGAGTGGATATTGACGAGCCGACGGTCGTTGCAGTCAGTGCGGCAAACAACGAGGTTCTGGCCGTAGGGCGTGAAGCCAAGAAGATGCTTGGTGTAAATCCAGGAACGATTTATGCAGTGCGTCCAATGAAAAACGGTGTTATAAAGGATCCGGCTGTTACAGACAAGATGCTGCGCCGCTTCCTTGAAATGCGTGCCAATCCCCTGTGCATGATGCAGGTCCGCGCCGTTGTGGCGGTCCCATCCCGTATCACGGTCGTTGAGAGCCAGGCTGTAATTGAGAGTGTGCGGCGTGCAGGTGCGCGTGAAGTGCGCCTTGTGGAGGAACCTCTTGCCGCTGCTAACGGTGCAGGTCTTCCGGTGGAAGAAGCCACAGCCAATATGATTGTAGACATCGGCGGCGGAACCGCTGAAATAGCCATAATCTCCCTTGGTGGCATAGTGCATTGCAACAGTGTAGCCTATGCGGGCGATGCAATGGACGAGGCCATAATGCGCCACATGAAAGAGGTGCATAATCTCAGCATCGGTGAGCTGATGGCTGAAAACATAAAGATGACAATAGGCAGCGCCGTGCCTTTCCGCAAAATGGGGGAAGACAAGGAAGAGAAGAGCATGGTCGTGCATGGACTTATGCTGGGGCATCATGGCGATAATCTGCCGGGGGCCGTTCATGTAACCAGCGAGGAAATAAGGGATGCCCTCAGGGATCCCATCGAGGAGATTGTAAAGGGTATAATTGCCACATTGTCCGCCTGCCGTCCCGCGCTTGCCGGTGATCTTGTCAGCAATGGTCTGACAATAACCGGAGGCGGAGCAAGGGTGCCCGGGCTTGATCTTCTGCTCAGTGAACGCTGCCAGATGATAGTCCACAGGGATGAGGAGCCCATGAGGGCTGTCATAAAGGGAGTCGGCAAGTTTATAGAAAACGGTTCCATATTTGAGCATCCCCAGGCCGAGCTTGTTGGCGTCAATGTATGAGTGCGGACGGAACATTAATATCTCTTCTGGCTGATCGTTTGTTCAGTGCTGTTTCCGGGGATGACTCTTCCGGCCGTCCTCCTCTTCCTGCGTTTGTCTATGACGGACGTACATTCAATCCGCGGACGTGGGAACGCGATGTCCGGGAGATTGAGGGATGTGAGCAGTGCGAGTGCTATCGTGTTACATATGATTCGCCGGATCATCTTCTCAGGCTTGCCATTGATTTCCGCATATATTCGGAATATCCTGTTCTTGAATGGTCTGTTGCGCTTTCGGCTATAGGCAAGAAGGATACAGCGGAAATAGACGCTTTCAGATCCATTAGCCTTGAGACTCCCGTATCTCCGGGTGGCATGGTTGATATACGCAGAAACTATGGTCTAAAGCAGCGCAAGGATGATTTTCAGCCACGTGGAATACGCCTTACCGGTCGTTATCCGGACAATCATCTGAGGATGGACACGGATGATTCCGGAGCCTCAGGTTCATGGCTTCCGTATGTTGGTGTGGATTTTGACGAGTCCTATGGATTTGAAATGGGAATAGGATGGCCCGGCAATTGGAGCCTTAATATTTTTCTTGATGAGGGCAACCTGTCTCTTGAAGCCGGGATGAAACGTTCCCGTTTTCTGCTGCATCCGGGGGAGAAGATAAAATGTCCTTCCGTGTATATAATGCTGCGGGACGGGATAAGCGTCTGGGAGGCACGCGTGCTTCATCGCCGTTTCATGCGGGAATGTCATTCTCCAGCTGACGCTGATGGCCGGAAACCTCCATTGCTGCAGACCTTTGCGGTAAGAAACGGTGCATCTGAGAAGGAGATTCTTGATTCCCTTGGCAATATTGCAGCAGCCGGTGTTGATGCGCTTGAGATAACCAGCGGCTGGAATGGTGTTTCCTATTCCGGTCTTGGCGGCACGGTATTTACTGACAGCAATATCTTGAAGAATCTTGGGGATTGGGATGTGAATGCCGCTATTCTTCCCGGTGGCCTGCGTTCAATATCCGATGCTGCATCGCGCAATGGCATGTCAACTCTTTTGTGGCTTGATGTATTGACGGCGAACCGGGAGTCCAAAGTTGCAGTTGAGCATCCTGACTGGTTTATACAGCATTTTGACGGTGAACGGGAATTGCTTGTTGATTTGGGAAATAGGGGAGCCAGAGAGTGGGTCATTGGGATTGCAAATCATTTTTTGCGTTCGGAAGGAATTGACCATTTGGTGATTCCCACGCCGCCGGATATTTCAGTTTATTGGGAGAATGGTGAGAAAAGCGGGCGTACTGGAGTTGCCGAGGCTCTTTACATCAGCGGCTGGTATGAATTCATGGACAGTCTGCGGAGGTTGTTCCCCGCCAGCAGGATCTATTGCAGTGCCGCGTCATTTTCGGATTTTGAATCTGTTTCAAGATGCATTCCGCATTGCGGGGCTCAGGTCTGTCGTAATTGCGGCAACGATTTTGCAGGAGCAAATTTTGTCCGCACAGTAAATCTTGCAGAGTGGCTGCCGTACTTTGCTGGCATAGGCAGTATCATGCCGGGGAGTGAGGTGTCCCTTGGAGGATGTCTTTCTTGCGGTGGATATGCGCTTGAATATCCTGCCGGATATATTCCCGCATCAGGAGTTTGGAGCGAAGCTCTGAGCAGATTGAGAAACTTGTTCAATTATGATTTCCATTTATTTGAGACTGATGGGGCAGTCTGCGCGTATCAGCTTCATAATCCGGAAAACGGCGGAGGTGCTGTTGCGGCGCTTTGCACAACCGGAGGCAGGAAGGGGATTGAAATTGAGTTGAATCAGATAGATCCAAGGGCAAAATACACAGTTGAGATTTCCCCTTGTTTCAAGAGCGTGGAGATGAAGGGAAGCGAACTGGAGAAACTTTCCCTTGGTTTTGAAGAACATGAAAACGGAATGCTTGTTTTCTATTCCAGGGCAAATAAAAGGCATTCCCGTTAAGGAGATTAAGATATGTTGCTTTTGACAGGTGGAGCAGGATTGATAGGTAGTGCGGTGCTGTGGCGTCTTAATCAGCTTGGGCGGTATGACGTGGTAGTTGTAGATCATCTGGACTGCGGCGAAAAATGGCAGAATCTCCGTGCATTGCGTTTTTCTGATTATTTTGAAAAGGATGATTTTCAGAAGCGCATGGAATGCGGTGAGTTTGAAGGTATGTTTGATCAGATCATTCATCTCGGCGCATGTTCTGATACGACACAGGTGGATGCCTCCTATCTAACCGGAAATAATTTTGCATACGGTAAAATGCTGGCGGAATATGCGAGACGCAATGGAGCGCGCATGATCTATGCTTCAAGCGCCGCCACATACGGGGACGGCGAAGCTGGATTCATTGATGATGAAGACGGTATTTTTAATTTGAGGCCTCTTAATAAATATGGTTATTCTAAGCAGATTTTTGACCAATGGCTATATAACAGAGGGTGGCTCAAATACGGGGTGGAGGATGCCTCGTTTGTTGGCGTCAAGTATTCCAATGTATTCGGTCCCAATGAGTACCACAAAGCGCACATGCGTTCCATGGTGCTGCGTTCATTTGAACAGATCACGGAAAAGGGAAGCGTGTCACTTTTCAAATCTTATCGTCCCGAATATGCGGACGGCGAACAGGTCAGGGATTTTCTTTATGTAAAGGATGCCGCTGACATGACATTGTTTTTCCTGGAAGGCGGAGTTCAGCAGAAAGGCATATTCAACATAGGCTACGGTTCTGTTCGTTCCTGGAAAGATCTGGCCATGGCTGCTTTTGCCGCTTTGGGAAAGGAACCTGTCATAGAATATATAGAGATGCCGGAAAGCCTCCGTCCCAGATACCAGTACTATACCTGTCTTGATATATCCAAAATACGCCAGGCCGGATTTACGCGGAAACTTATAACACTTGAAGATGCAGTGGCTGATTATGCGGAATATTTCCTGCGTAAAGGCTATCTTGAAAATTAAAGCATATTACGCTGAATAACAAAGACTGCCGTCACCCTCCGGTCAGAGGAGGCGGCAGTCTTTTTGTATACAGGATATTTAAGTATCAGTTTGCCTTGTTTTCAAGTGCAGCAAGTCTGGCTTCGAGATCAGCCACTTTATTTTCCAGCTCAGCTATTTTGGATGCGCCGGGAATCATTGATATGCCCTTGCTTTTGATTGCTTCGTCAACTGCCTTTTCAATTGCTGCCTTTGCCTTTTCACCTTCAGCAGTAAATGTCTTGAGAAGAGAATCACCTTCGTTTTCAGATATTTCAGCTTTTTTTATTGCGTCTTTTATAAGGTTTTCAGCTGTTGTTTTGCTGATGGAAAGTGCGCCTAAACCTAAAAGAAAAGCATTTTCAATGATGTTTGACATGTGTGTGCCTCTGTTTTTATTCAGTATGAAAGATCTTGAAAAATCTCTGCGAATGTAATATTTGTTTTGATTTGTTCAATACTTATTTTGCATTTTTTATCAGCATTAATAATCCTATTGATGCAGATATGATGAAAGTTGCCAGACCAAGGATGGAAATATCAAAGGCCAGTGGAGGTACTCTTGCCAGAAGCATAAGAGATGATGCTATTATCGAAGACGATACAACAAGTCCGGCGGAAAGATTTCGCAGGGAATTGTTCATTATTACCGAGAGTTCTTTGACATCGTCCATTTTGTGGTTGAGTGCCAGCCTGCCGTCTTTAAGCTGTTTTAATATGGATATTGAAGTTTCAGGGATGGTTTTGGCAAGCTCGTTCCATTCTTCAATAAGAGTACTCAGGTTTTTCAGTTTGATGACGGGATTCAGTTTTTCAAGGGATTGTTTCAGTACAAATGGTCTTAACTGGGCGAAAATGTTGAAATCAGGTACTATGCTTCTTCCCATTGAGTCTGCGTATGTAAGAGCCCTTATCATGCTGTAGAAATGGGGACGCAGACTCAGTTTCCTTTTAAAGCACATGTCGTAGAAGTCTCTGGTAAATTTGATCATGTCAAGATCCTTGAGACTTCCATGCAGATGCCCGGCTACAATTGCCGATAGATCCCGTTCCAGACCGTCCCTGTCGGCGATTTCAGGAAAATCGGACATTGTGAGGAGCACTTTTACCATTTCCTTCGTATCTTCCGTATACATTGTCATTGCCAGTCTGCTTAATGCCAGTCTTTCAAATTGTGTCAGTCTTTCCATGACACCAAAGTCTAAATATGCGATTTTGGATCCCGGAAGAGCCATCATGTTTCCCGGATGGGGATCTCCATGGAAGAAGCCGAAGTCAAAGAATTGAGCCAGAAGCAGTTTGACTCCAAGTTCACCTATTATGTTTGGGTCTATGCCCGCTCTGGTGAGAGATTCGCTGCCAGTTATAGGTATGCCGTCAATAAAAGTCATTGTAAGCACTTTTTCAGTGCACAGTTCCTGTATAGGCTGCGGCACGACAAGTGATTCCTCCCCTGAAAACTGTTTTGCAAACAGGGTCATATTGGTGGCTTCATTGTGGAAATCAAGTTCCTTGAGAAGGGAGTCACCGAAAACATTTACCAGCTTTGTAGGGTGGAAAAAGGCGACTTCCTCTACATTTTTTTCAAGATGCAACGCAAGATAGGACATGATTTCCAGGTCGATTTTGACAGTGCGGATTATGTTGGGGCGCTGAACTTTTACAAATACACGGGTCCCGTCCTTTGTGTGGGCACTGTATCCCTGGGCAATGGATGCCGAACCGGCTGGTATATCGGAAAAATCATTGAAAATATCTTCAATTTCTCCATTAAGTTCGTTGCGTATTATGTTTCTGACTTCTTCAAACTGAAATGGGGGTACTTTGTCCCTGAGCGTTGACAGTGCTTCTATTATTTCGCGTGGGAGTATGTCCGGCCGGCATGAAAGGAACTGCCCCAGTTTTACAAATGTTGGTCCCAGTTCTACAAGGACATTTCTCAGTCTTGCTGCGCCGATGTTTTCCAGGGAAACAACATTTCTTGGTGATTTTTCCCAGGGGAGTCTGAATGGTTTGTACAGCTCCATATCCCTGAACAGCATTCCGAAACCGTTCTTTACAAGGATGTTGAAGATCTGTCTGTAACGTTTTACATGACGATATGTCCTTGATATGCTGCGTATTGTTTTTATGCTGTTCATGGAGTGTCGTCCTGTATTTTTGATGTTTGTCCAGATCAACTGATGAGGTGTCAGTTTTGCAGCAGTCTTGTTTGTCGGATATACAGCGGCAGGCTTATTGTTACTGCCGACCCCTGTCTGGGTTCGCTTTCTATAGACAGTGTCCCCCCATGGGCACGTATTATTCTGTCTACTATAAGCAATCCCAGACCAGTACCTGAACTTTTGGTCGTGAAATAGGGATCAAGGAGCATGGGCATTTCATTTTCCATTATTCCCTTTCCCGTATCAATGAATTTTATGTTCAGGTAGACATCATCTGCGCTGCAGGATATGAAAAGTTCCCCCTTGTCCTGCATTGCCTGTATTGCATTCTTTATTATGTTGAAAAATGCCTGAGTCAGCTGGTCCGGATCACCGAAGATGACAGGCAGTCCCGGTTGTATGCTGACATCCACTGCTATGCCGTGATTCTGTATTTCCTCTTTCATAAAATCCACTGCGCCAGCGATCAGTTCCGGTATGTCCAGAAGAACAGATTTCAGCGGAACCGGTCTGACGGCGCTGAGGAAATTTTTAACGATAGTGTCAAGTCTCCTGACTTCCTGTTCTGTAGTGCCTATGAATTCTTCTATCAGCTTTTTTTCGGCGGAATCAGGCAGCTTTTTCAGTGTTCTTTTTGTCAGCTGCAAATGTATGCCCAGGCTGTTGAGAGGATTTCCCAATTCGTGTGCCACGCCGGCTGCCAGCTGTGTTATTGCCTTTATCTTTTGTGTTTCAAGATTAACTTCCGCAGCCTGCACGCTTTCGGTAACATCCTGAAATATAAGCGTTGCAAGGGGAGAATCATTTTCTCCGTTGTTTCTTGTCACAGGCATAAGGTAAAAACTGAGAAACCTGTGTTCCGGATAGAATATTTCTATTTCTCTTCTGGAAACAGCGGGAATCCTGCCTTCCCCTGAGAACATGTCCTGCCATGGGAACTGCTTGAAGAATTTTCCGATATGCTCGCCGATATCATCATGACTTATGCCAAGAAGGGGTTTTGCTGCTGCATTTACAAAGCAGATATGCAGGGATCCGTCTATGACTATGATACCCTCTCTTATGGTGTTGAATACGCTTTCAAGGAAGCCCTTGTCATTTATCAGCCGGAGCAGATATGCCTGAAGGCTGTCATTGTCCAGTTTGTCCAGCCTTTGCAGTATCCTGTCGGCAAAGCGTCTTTCTTTTTCAGGCATTGTTATTTTCCCCGGTTTCCTGTGTTTTAGGCGGGCATTGCAGCTTGTTGATGTTGTGTATTCCGTATATAAGGTATGTCAGAGTCCCGAAGAAGCATGTCAATATAAATGCCGGTCTGTAGTATTTCATCGCTATTGCAAAAACTGTCAATATTATTACAAATATGGCGATAAACAGCATTATGCCCTTGGGGATTTGAGGGAGTATGGTTTGTCCGAAATGGCAGTAGCGGACATTGGAAATCATGAGCAGGGATGAAATCACCACCAGAACTGCAGCAGTCAACAAGGCCCATTGTGTACCCGACAGGAGAGCGGTGAGAATAGATGAACCGGCAAACATTGCACCCGCGGGAGAAGGCAGTCCCTGAAAGATTCCGGGTGGGAGTTCCTTTGTAGGCTTGAGGAAGCGGTATAATCTGTAAACAAGGCATGCTACATAGAACAGTGCGATGACCGCAGCTCCCCATTGAGGGATATGATTTGTGTTTATACTTAAAACTTTGTATATCATTGTACCTATGGCAAGTCCGAAACTTGTTGCATCTGCTATGTCGTCAAACAGAGGACCCCGTTTTGTAGAGCCGTATTTCCTTGCAAGACGCCCGTCAAACAGGTCAAAGAACTGTCCGATGAAGACAAGCACCATGCTCAATATGAAATGCGATTCTATTGCCTGCCAGATGGCAAGTATTCCGCAGGTGAAGTTTGCCAGTGTCAAAGTGTTTGCGTACCAGTTGTCGGGTATTATCTTGCAGTAGCATGAAAGTGCGGCCAGAATCATGCATGCATACATCATAACATTTACGCATTGCTGGTTAACTATTACAATGCTGTCTATCTGGTTCAGGGCTATAAGGGCTATAAGCAGTGTTGTCAATGCCGTCTTGGCCTTTCCGAATTGGTTTGCGGCTTTTTTCTTTACGAAGAGCCTGCTGCTCTGTCCCAATATGTCCAGCACTATGAATGCAATTACCGGGATTTTTGGAAGAGACGGTGTTACCGTTGATGAGAAACTGAAGTAGAGCAGTGGTGGAAAATACATGAACTTGTCGCTCAGCGGATCAAGCCATTTCCCGCTTTCTGTAATAAGATCGCAACCTCTTGCTATAGTTCCGTCTGACAGATCCGTTATCATCCAGAAAGCGAACCATATCATTGCAATGGACCAATGCCCTGTATAGGCGAACAATATGCTCAGGCATCCCATGGGCAGCCTCATTATCGACAGAGCATTCGGATGCAGAAGCGGACAGCGCTTTATAAAGTTACGTGCACCTTCGTGACGGATGGCGTTAAGCAGCAATATGCGTTCAAGACCAAGCATGATCAGCACCAGAAGTGCTATCACCCATATATTGTTCAGATTCATTTCTGCACCCCGATTTTTGCTGCGTCAGCAATATTTTGCCATCGCTGCATAAGATTATTTAAGAAAACCGTTGATTATCTGTTCTTCAGCTTCTCTTTCAGTAAGTCCGAGAGTCATTAATTTTACAAGCTGATCGCCGGCGATCTTGCCTATGGCCGCCTCGTGAACCAGGGCGGCATCCACATCGTTTGCTTCAAGTGCCGGGACTGCCAGGATCCTGCCGTTGTCCATGATTATGGAATCGCATTCCGTATGTCCGGAGCAAGGTGCGTTTCCTGTAAGCTTTGCGTCAAATTGCTGGAAGGAATTATCCTTTGCCACGGAGCGTGACACCACATCGGCGCTGGAACCTGAACCGTTCAGGTTCACTATGTATGTGCTTAGCGCCCTCTGGTCTCCGTGGGTCATAAGCCGTTCCCGTATGACAAGTTTTGCATTGGCTGCAAGTTCTGCCTTTGTGGTTCTTGATGTGTCGTCTATACCCCTTATCTGGACCATTTCCATTTCCATGGAGCTTCCCTCGTCCATATAGACTTCAGTGACCGGGTTCATGATGCGCTTGCCGCTTCCGTCTCCACCGCCCACATGTTTTTCCACATATCTGACCGAGGCATTTTTGCCCAGCCAGAAGCGGTGTATGCCGTCATGGGAAGAGTCTTCCCTGCCACAGTTGTGAATGCCGCATCCTGCAACGATAGTTATTTTCGCATTTTCTCCCACATGGAAATCATTGTACACGGTTTCCTTGAGTCCGCTTTTCGTCATTACAACAGGTATGTGCACCTTGTCATTGTGGGTTCCCGGGGCAATTCTTACGACAAGTCCCGGGGCGTCCTGCTTGTTTTCTATGATGATTTCATCAGTTGACTGGCGTCCTGAAGATTCGCCGTTTGCTCTGACATTGAATGCTCCGGATTCAATGGTGCCCATTCCTATGAGCTCTTTGAGCATTTCTTTCTGTGTGTCGTCAAGTTTCAGCATATAGAGTCCCTCCCCATTCCCAGTTTGCAGCATCCGCCGAGTGCGAAAGGAGATGCTTCCAGCCGTGGCAGAACCTGCTCTTTCGGACCGTGCATTTCCAGTTTCCCGTTTTTCATGACGATGATTTCATCCGCTATGTCAAGTATTCTTTCCTGATGGGAGATAATAAGAATTGAACTTCCTTTTATGCTCTGCCTCATATTCTGGAAAAGCTTTATCAGGTTCTGGAAGCTCCAGAGATCTATGCCAGCCTCCGGTTCGTCGAAGAGTGATATCTCCGAACTTTTGGCAAAAACAGTTGCGATTTCAATGCGTTTGAGTTCTCCGCCGGAAAGACTGGAATTAATTTCTCTGTTTACATAGTCCCTTGCGCACAGACCCACATATCCCAGATATTCACAGGCCTGGGGAACTGTAAGCTGCTTGCCGGTTGCAAGCCTGAGCAGGTCAAGCACCCGTATTCCCTTGAAGCGGACGGGCTGCTGGAATGCAAATCCAATGCCGGCCTTTGCCCTGTCAGTTATTGACATTTCTGTAATGTCAGTGCCGTTCAGAATTATGCGTCCGGACGTAGGCTTTTCTATTCCGGCTATAAGTCTGGCGAGAGTGGACTTTCCACTGCCGTTGGGACCGGTTATTACCGCAAGCTTTCCGGAGTCCAGTTTCAAGTCAATATTGCGAATGATTTCCTTTTTACTTCCGTTGTCACTGACGGTAAAGGAAATGTTTTCCAGTTCCAGCATGATATTCTCCCCGTTAAATGCCCGATTGCCGCTGTCAGATGGATGGAAGGCATTTTCATCTTACAGGCGTTTACTGGGCAATCACTTCTTCAAAAATGGTAATATACACCTTTTTTATCAATTACGGAGCCGATATGCGCAAAAAATGTATTTGGGACGGCGCAGTGCATCGGTGAATGGAAAATGGAAGACCTGAAATAAGAGGTCATTTTTAAATTACTTCATAAAAAAATGGTACGCCCGCCGCGATTCGAACGCGGGACCTTCTGCTCCGGAGGCAGACGCTCTATCCAGCTGAGCTACGGGCGCACGATGTATTCGTGATGAATAAAAACAACTTTAAAATACATCAGGAAAACATATTTTCAAATATATTCGGGTAAAATAGGCCAGGTAATCCGGCAGACTGATTTAAATATGCCTGTGAAGTGTGGACTATGTTGTAAATATGTACGAATCAGGTTAAATTATGACTATTGTCAATAAGAAAAAGGAGAGCGTTGAAGATGCTTCTGATAGGTATATTATTGCTGTCTCTTGTGGGGTGCAGCTGGGTTTTTATTGGTGTTCTTATGGGGCGTGTTCCCAAGCTTGGCGTGGATGCCGAGGCCCTTATCACTGCCAATTCAATCGTCGGCAGCATTATAAGCATAATTGTACTGCTTTTCACCGGGCGTGGGGAGGCTGACATCAAGGGAATAGTTGTGGCGCTGCTTCTTATGTTCACGTCAGGTGTTCTGAACAGCAGGCAGCTTGTCTATATGTCCCGTGCCATGCAGTGCGGTCCCAACGGCATAATATGGAGTCTTCTGCAGTGCGGATTTATTATACCGTTTCTTGCCGGAGTCATATTCTACGGCGTTCCATTGAATCCGTTCAGGATATCCGCCATAGTATCCCTGGTGCTTGCGCTTCTTGCACTGGGTCTTGTAAAGGACCGCAAAAACGCATCGGGTAAAGTAAGCGGTGAGTGGCGGAGATTGACTTTGCTCGCCTTTTTGTTCACAGGTGTGACCCAGCTTTTTGCCAATTTGCCATCCTATTATGAAGAACTTCAGAAAGTGAGCAGTGTCTGGCGTACGCTGGCAGTTTACCAGGGACTTATATGGGGGACGCCTATTTTTGCCTTGCTGAATGGCAAATGGCGCACCATGCTTCCGCTTTTCAAGGAGCAGATGCGCAAGCCTGCCTTATGGAAGATGTGCATTTTGTGGCAGTGCGTATCCATCACTGTCTCTTATTTTCTCATATACAAGGGAATGGATATACTTGGGAACTGCAATGCGGGGGCCATATCCTATCCGATAATGGTCGGGACCTGCATTGTGATGTTCCAGTTCTATGATATTCTTGTCCTGAAGGCAAAGACAACGCCCATGCAGCTTGCCGGCCTTGCACTTTGCCTTTACGGTGTCGTCGCGATTTGCCTCTGACAGGCTGATTATTTTGTATAGAGTTTCTTGTCCAGCTTGCCCCAGATCGGGACTTTGATCTTGCCGCCGAGGACTGTAGCTTTGAGTATGACATCATGCTTGGTGCTGTAAGTGCAGTTTTTGATGGTACCTGACCATACAACGGGATTGGATTCGTCTTTCGGAAGAAGCTGCAGCTTGTATTCGTTGTCAAAAGTAAGTCTCGGCATGGTATATGAATTGTAGAAGCTGATGCTTACATCTTCGGCAGCATCCTTGAGATATACGGTGATTTCTACGCCCTTGTCAGTTTTTGCTGCATCTATGTAGTAATCCGGTTTCTTAACCTGCTTGATATATTTGAATCCCAGAATGAGTCCATGTATATCCAATCTGAGATAGGAAGATTTCTGTTTTATTTCTCTTTTGACGGCGTATATGCCCGGCATGGGATTGGATACTATCGCGAGGCAATTTGTGAAATTAAGGCCCCGGTAACCTCCTGTGCGGTTCAGGCTTGCTATTTCGAATGTCAACCATGGATAGTCTTCATGGTTCGGCACATAGCGTCCGCCTGATATGCCGGTTCCCGGCTGTATTGTGAA
The DNA here is from genome assembly GCA_045606125.1 of Lentisphaeria bacterium. GTDB lineage: Bacteria > Verrucomicrobiota > Lentisphaeria > Oligosphaerales > Oligosphaeraceae > RGIG3456. Next base: position 19,141 of record JAZURH010000151.1, read on the forward strand.
TATACCGCCTTCTGCAGATTTCATCAGGAGTCCTTCGCGCCAGCCGTCAAAGTTATTGAGTCCGTCTTCAATCCACAGTGTATTTTCGTCAGGATTGACTTTGAACTCCGCGAATGAGCATGCAGCAGCCAATACAACGGCCAGAAACAGCAATTTTTTCATTTTTCATTTCTCCTTGAATGTGTTGTTTGCCTTTTGGCAATGCGGCGTTTCTGACGCGGCATTGCCTTTATATTGCCTTTTATAAATGTTTTTACTACTGGAACAGCGTTGGGTCCAGTATGTCGTTTGCGTTTTTGAAATGCATTTTTGCGTATGAAGCCAGACCTTCCTGTCCTTTTTTTTCAACTATTTTGCGTGCTGTTTCCGTGGCGGCTGCACCGCCGCCTTTAGGAAGTTCAAATTCCAGTTCTTTTCCCAGTGCAGTCATGACGCGCACAAATTCAGCGCGTGCCAGAATGGAAGCTGCGGCTACTGCCACATCGGCTTCAGCCTTGTGCTTCTGTTGAAAGACTATTTTGCGTCCCCGTTCCTTAAGGGCTGATTTCAGAACATATTCCGAAGCGGCGAACTGGTCAGAAATTGCCCGTGGACAGTCCGGCACGAGTTCCAGCACATTTTCAAGTGCCTGGGCATGTCCCCATGCCAGAAGCCTGTTCAGGTTGCCGAATGTGGAATACAGTTGATTGTATTTTCTTGGCCAGATGGTTATTACATGGAATGCGCCGCTGCATGTTTTACGTATCAGAGTATCCAGGGCGAAAATACGCTTGTCGCTTTTTATGGTCTTGGAATCCGCCACTCCGTTTTCCATAAGTATTTCAGCCGAAACACTGTCCGTACACACACATGCAATGACAAGTGGACCAAGAAAATCTCCTTTGCCGCTCTCATCTATTCCGGCGTGTTTTTCCATCATTTCGCTGTTTTCGATTTTTGCCCATTCGGTTTCGTATCCGAATCTGGCCTGTTTCAGGACCTGAGGTTCAAGTGTGAACCGTACAAAATCCCCGGTTTCCTTTCCTGCCACCACAAGTTTTCCGGAAAGATATGAAGTGACGGAAAGCTTTCCCTTGCGTGCCCGCCATCTGGAGTAGGGGATCACATCGTATTCCCAGTTGTCCTCCCCCATGACCGCGCGCAGTGCCGCTGCCTGCTCTTCGGTCACTTCGCATACATACATATTGTCAGAAGCCATTTGTTGTCCTGTTCATTGTTGATTTTGCATTAAATTGAGATGCAGTCTGTGGAAAATGCGGTTCAATGCACTATATTACGCAACATTGTTTAAGCAACCCCGTTGTGTAATGGCAGCACAAGTGGTTTTGGTCCACTCAGTCCTGGTTCGAATCCAGGCGGGGTTGCCATTTTTTTTTGCCCGGAACCTGGAAAATCCCCTGCTGAATCTTCCGTCTGCAATTTTTGCGGGCAATATAGCATGGACTGTTTTTTAAACCAGTTGCTGTCTTTTGTCTTTGAACTGGAATATGCCATCAGTGTTTCCATGTATGTGTTCTTTTCAGAAGGAATGGGGCTTTGAATGCCAGGTAAGTTACATATATAAGGGTTATGATACCAAGTGTTATGAAAATTCCTGACGGACTTGCCCCCAGCGGTTTCAGCAGAATCCATTGAACCAGATATGCAAGTATCATGGATATGCAGTCAATTCCATTGCCCAGGGCAAGGCAGCTCCCTCTGTGTGAAGGCGGGCTGTGTTTCTGCACGGCAGTGGAAAGAGGAAGTTGGTACATTCCCGCAAAGAACCCAAGCATCCCTGAAGCAATGATAACTGTGCACATTGTGTTTCCAAAAAGACCGGCGAAGATGCATGCTGCACCCATAAGCATGCCGCCCGGTATAATCAGATGATAGCCGATTCTCCTGCCGGAAAGCATGCCGCATGCCGCTGCACCCAGGCCTATGCCGATACCTACTGCGCCCAGTACATATCCTATGGATGTATTGTCATTTCTGTTCAGTACATATTTTATATGCATAGGCAAATTGTTCTGGTAAAGTGCCGCCACAAACCAGAAGAAAGTGTTTCCGAAGAGCGCCATGACAAGCTGAGGATATTTACGGACTATTTTCCAGGTGGCAATATGATTCATGGCAGGGTTTATTTGAAATGCCGCCTGTTGGTTTCCCACAGGAGTTTTGTTGATTATGTAGCTTGTCCCGATTCCGGCTGCTGCGACCATGACGCAGTACAGTCCCCCCAGCCACCATTGTTTTTCATTGGCGTCGGCTGCTGCTCCGCCAGCCCATGTTCCGGCTATTATGGCAATAAAAGTGCATAGCTGAGTAAGTCCGTTTCCCCGGGACAGTTCTTCCTGAGTAAGTGTTTCAGGAAGATAGCCATACTTTGCCGGAGAATACATTGCGCTTTGCGCTCCCATGAGGAACAGGACTGCCAGCAGTGGCCATACGGCTCTAATGCTGAAAAAAAACAGTCCGAGAAGCATGACTGCCAGTTCCAGCCATTTTGCCCATACGCAGATGCTGCTTTTTCTGTACCTGTCAGAAAGCCATCCTGCGTAGTTTGAGCAGAGCAGATAGGGCAGTGCAAACAGAAGACCAGCAAGAGGTACATATGTTTTCTGCGAGTCTAATGAAAGTACCTGCATTGCGCAGCAGGTAAGCATCAGCTTGAAGCAGTTGTCGTTGAATGCTCCGAGAAATGATGTTGCCAGGAATGAACAGAACCCCGGTGTTTTCAGATTGTTTTTCAGCATATTGTGATTATGTCTTGTCTGCTGTAAATCTTTTATTGTGTTGCATATATTTTGTTTTAACAGAAGAATCTGATGAAAACGAGTCAAAATACCATATAATGTATCTTTTTTCAAGTTGAAAAGTGAATAATGGTCTGGTTGTTTTCGCAATGCTGATAATTTACAGGAAGGGCAGTTTTTATTGAAATTTTCCGTCTTTTTCTGTCTTGTGCAGGCGATGAATGGCACTGCATGAAGACATACTGCTGATGAGCGGAATGGGCGGTGCATCAGCGGAAGTGACATTTGAATAAGAGAAACTGTTATGTTTGCCTCTGATCTGAAATTACCTTGATTGGACATTTATAACGGCAAAGTTCAGAAAAACCTTTTCTGTTATGCCTTGCTACAAATAGGCAGAGCCTTATATTATGGTGTTTTGTGCAGATCTGCCCGGAAATAATTGTTTCCGGCGATGAATTGTGCAATTTTATTCGGTGGAGAATGGTGCATGACATTGGAAAAATTGTTTCCAGAACAGTTTCGGGTTTTCGGCAGGGGGGAACTTTCTCTCTGCGTGGAACGTTTCGGAGGAATTGATTCCTTGTCCATTTTGGATGTAAGGGAGGTCAATGGCCGCCTTTATCCTGACCGTTTTCCTATTCCATGGGTAAGCAAGGATGGCGAAACCCTGGACAGACCCCTGTATTCACCGGGTATCCAGTTCCGCCATGACGGCAGGCTCTACTATCCGGCAGAGCCGGAAATATATCCATTCGGTTTTGACAGTTCTGATTTTTCTCTGGCAGCCGGAAAGCTTTCTGTAAGCTTGATCTTCCGACCTTATGAAGGGGAGGAGTTTTGTATGATGCTGTCAAAGCATCATTTGCCGGAAGGTGTCATGAAGACATTCAAGAACCAGTTTGCAAGGAAAGAGAGCAATATTGAGATTCTTCCTGCCGAAGTTCTTGGCAGTGATTTTAATCCGTCCTATCCATTTTTTGAGGATGAAATGTTTCTCAGCCGCCGCAAGCCGGTTTTTCGTGGAAACATAATTGTTTTTTGTGCTGAATGCCGTTTTATCGGCTGTGTGAGGCTTAAATATTGGGCCATCCGTTTCTCCGGACAGGTTGAGATGTGCGAGAAGCAGGATGTGATTCTGTTTTCCTGCGCGGAGAGCGGGGATGCCGTTGAAATAGGCTTTGGATTCGGTGAATCAGAGGAGGAAGCCGTGGCCAATGCCTCCATTCCCTTCAGGAAACAGAGGCTTGAGGCTATGGAATTGTGTGCATCTGCTGCAAAGGTGGATATAGATGGCATGCCTGAAGCCGGAGAGTTCATCAAGATAATGCCAGGATATCAGAGACATCTTCTGGTGACGGAGACGATGACAGAGATTTCCATCAGGGCTGCCATGAACAAGTATGGCTTCTATGCCCTCTGGGACCATGTGTACCCTGTCAGGGATTTTCTGCTGTTCAATGAGTTTGACAAGTCCAGAAAAATGCTGCGCTATATGATAAATTACCCGTGGGTACATACTTTCCCCTGGGTTTCCATGCAGCTTGTTATGCAGACCAATGAATACATTGCATATTCAGGGGACACATCTTTCCTGCGGGAAGTTTATCCTCATTTCAAAAAATATCTTGATTTCAATCAGAGGCTTGTGGATGCTGATACCGGGTTCATTGCTCTGACAGGCAGCTGCTGCGCGGATGTATCAGCTGAACTTGGAATGGATGGGTTGTACTACGCCTGCTGCATGAACAGCTGGTGGTACAATGCTCTGCGCTGCCTGGAAAACATGTCGTTTGCCATGAATGACAACGAAACATCAATGAAATGTGCGGCACTTATCACAAAGCTTGAGGCTCATTACGAGAATGCGTTTTTCGACAGAGAGAGCGGCTATCTCCGTGCTGCTGTGAAATTGGATGGCAGTCTGCCTTCTTCTGCAGTTTTCCACAATGCGGCCACAATAGGTATGGATTATGTGCATGGCATGTATCTTATGCGCAACATCATTAAGGAACTGGCTGATTATCAGGCGTTGAAGCTGTATCATCCCATGGGGCATACAGCAGTGAGTTATGATTCGGATATACCCTGCGAGATGTGGAAGGCTGTGCACATGAACCAGCATTTGGGACATGAATGCAGAACAGCCCGCCTTGGAGGGCGCCCTGAGGAGGCACGAAGGGTGGTGCAGGGATATCTGGAGTATTTTTCAAAGTACAGATGTGCTGTTGAGACCTTTAATTTGGCCGGATGTCCCGGGGATTGCTGGCAGCTTGCGGATTGGCAGGCTTTTTCAGCAACGGGAGCGGCGCAAGCCATTGTAACAGGAGTGGCCGGATGGTTCAGGCATATCGGGGGCTGGACATGGATGCAGGGAGGCGGCCCCGAGGCCAGGCTTCATATAGCCGGTGTTGCTTTGCATACAATGGGGGACGGTGCATACGGGGATGGTTTGACTGTCGGAGAGGAGAAAATACAGGGGACGCTTCAGCTTCCTGCCGACGCACCTGAAGGGGAGATATGTGTGCAGCGTATTGCTGAGGCACCGCTGCATCCGGTACTTTTGATGGCCATAGATGCCAGTGTCAGGAATGTATCTGTGGAGTCTGGCGTGCTGTCATTTACTGTGGAGAATCGTGTGCATGCTCCTGTTATGATATATTCACCGGAGCGTCCCATGGTTTCAATAAATGGAGTTGAACATTCATTCGAATGGAATGAGGAGAATAATACGCTTTGGTTTGATGCAATATTTTTACAGGGGGACTGTGTAAATGTTGTGGCACCATGAAAAAATAGCAAAAGGAGGAAAAAATGTGAAGAAATCAGTCTTGTTTTTTCTTGCCGCACTTATTATGATACCGGCACTTTGCGGATGCCACCATTTGCATGGCGGTCGTCGTCATTATCATGGAGATCCGCCGCCGAAAGTGAGGCATTCACGGCCTAAACCGGCCCGCAAGCCTCCCAAACCAAGCTACAAGCCTCCCAAACTGAAAAAGAAGCCTGCCAAACCGAGTAAGAAGGTGTCAAAGCCTTCTTCGAAAAAAGAAAGGCACGACAACAAGTGGCAAAAATGATTTTTTGAAGATTCTTAACCATAGAAGTGAATTGAAGCAACAAAGAAAGGAAGAATTGAAATGAAAACGACTGCATTGCGCCTTTACGGCAAAGAAGATCTGCGTCTTGAAACATTTGAACTCCCGCCCTGCGGCGATGACGGCATCATTGCAGAAGTCATCAGTGACTCTATCTGCATGTCCAGTTTTAAGGCAGCTGAGCAGGGACCGGACCACAAGCGCGTCCCGAACGATTGCGCCACCAATCCTCCGATCATCGGCCATGAGTTTTCCGGAATTATCCGTGAAGTCGGTGCCAAGTGGCAGGACCAGTTCAAACCCGGTGACCGTTTTGGTATTCAGCCGGCGCTCATGTACAAAGGTTCTCTTGATGCTCCCGGATATTCCTTCCCCACCATCGGCGGCGATGCTACTTTCGTGCGCATTCCTTCCTGCGTAATGGAGGTCAACTGTCTGCTCAAGTATGAAGGAGAAGCCTTCTACAAGGCATCGCTCAGCGAACCTGTGAGCTGCGTCATCGGCGCATGCCATGCTCATTACCATATCCCCCCGGCAACATACAACCATGTTATGGGCATCGTTGAAGGCGGAAAGGTTGCATGCCTTGCCAGTGCTGGTCCCATGGGACTCGGTCTGGTGGATTATCTTGTCCATGGCCCTCGCCGTCCCGGTCTGGTTGTTGTGACAGATATCGACGATGCACGTCTTGCACGCGCAGCCTCCATCCTCACTCCTGAAGATGCAGCCGCCAATGGTGTGAAGCTTGTCTATCTCAACACCAAGTGCGACGATGCGGTTGACAAGCTCATGGCCATGACTGATGGCAAGGGATATGATGATGTGTTCGTAATGGCTCCCGTGGCCCCCGTCGTTGAGCAGGGCGATGCAATCCTTGGGCGTGACGGATGCCTGGATTTCTTTGCCGGACCGCTTGATCCCAAGTTCTCGGCCAGGTTCAACTTCTACAATGTGCACTATAACGGAACTCATATTGTCGGAACCAGCGGCGGAACAACCGATGATATCCGCGAAGCACTTGACCTTATGGGCAAGGGCAGGCTCAATCCTTCCATGATGATCACTCATGTTGGTGGACTTACAGCTGCCCGTGAGACTACTCTGAACCTTCCCAAGATACCCGGCGGCAAGAAGCTTATCTATACTCATTCTGACTTCCCACTGACGGCCATTGCAGATTTCGCCGAACTCGGAAAGACCAATCCTGTGTTTGCCGAGCTGGATGATGCATGCAAGCGCAACGGCGGTCTCTGGAATGCGGAAGCCGAGAAGATCGTACTTGAGAAGATGCCCAAACTCAACATGTAATGTAAAATGCCGCCCCGGCCTGCACGGGGCGGCAGCCTTTGAATGATTGATAGTACCATGCTTGCTTTTGACAATGTCAAATATCTTGAAGCCCAGAAGAAAGCCATCCTTGAAAGGGTCAAGGCATCCTGTCACCGCCTTTATCTTGAGTTCGGCGGCAAATTGATCGGGGATTTTCATGCGGCCCGTGTTCTGCCTGGGTTTGATCCGGATGTTAAAATACGTCTTTTGCGTGAGCTCAGCAGCAGTGCTGACATAATAATCTGCATTCACGCGGGGGACATTGCGGCCCACAAGGTTCGCGCGGATTACGGTATCACCTATGATAAAGATGCAATGCGCCTGATAGATGAACTGAACCGTCGCGGAGTTGATGTGACTGGTGTTGTTATAACCAGATACAACGGGGAACAAGAGGCACTGGATTTCAAGGAGCGTTTGGAGAAGCACGGTATTAAGGTCTGCCTTCACAGAAGCATTGCAGGTTATCCTGTGGAGATGGACCGGATTGTCAGTCCTGAAGGATTTGGAAGCAATCCCTATATAGAAGTTACCAGGCCCCTGGTCGTTGTCACGGGTCCCGGCCCCAACAGCGGCAAGATGGGAACATGCCTGTCCCAGATGTATCATGAATACATGCAGGGAAATGTGGCGCAATATGCAAAGTTTGAGACTTTTCCTGTATGGAATCTGCCTTTGCAGCATCCTGTGAATATTGCCTATGAGGCGGCGACGGCAGACCTTAATGATATGAATGCGATGGATTCGTTTCATTTTGAGGCATACGGCCGCAGTGCGGTAAACTACAACAGAGACCTGCAGGCCTTCCCGTTGTTGAAATCTGTACTCAAGCGTATTATCGGGGACAAATGCTGGTATAAGTCGCCTACCGACATGGGAGTCAACTGCATAGCAGAGGGAATAGTTGACGATGCAGCGGTCTGTGATGCGGCCAGGCGTGAAATAGCCAGGCGTTATTTTACTTGCAGGGCAGATGTAAAGCTTGGCAAGGCTGATGCGACTACTTTGGAGAGGCTGCGGGAAGTGGCAGGCAAGGCTGATGTAGTGCCGGAGGAACGGGAGGTTGTAACGGCCGCGCGCAGGGCTGCGGCTGAATGTGAGAGTTCCGGCAAAGGAAGCAAGGGAGTGTATTGCGGTGCTGCAGTAAGACTGCATGACGGAAGCATTGTGACCGGAAAGAACAGCGAACTTATGCATTCTCCGTCAAGCATGATAATAAACGCAATAAAGAAACTGGCCGGCATTCCTGACAACATACATCTTCTTCAGAGGGACATTCTTGAGTCCGTGGCCAATTTCAAGGATTTCTTAGGTTCCATACGCTCGCCTGGTCTGGATGTCAGCGAGACATTGATAACCCTGGTGGTAAGCGCCAATGGAAATCCCTGTGCAAAAATGGCCCTGGATTGTCTGCAGCAGCTGCAGCGGTGTGACATACACCTTACCCATATACCTTCTCCCGGTGACGAGGCTGGTCTCCGGAGACTCGGCTGCTCATATACTTATGATCCAGTCCCTCCATCGAAGAACCTTTTCCAGTGAGTTTTATTTTTGCAGTAAAGTTATTTGATGACAGAGTGGCGTGAAAAGTTTACAAGTTGGTGTCGAACTCCACTGCCGTCCGGCGAGTTCCGCATGCTGCTTTCGGAGGACGCTCTTGTATCACTTGCACTTGCCCGCATTGTCAATTGCAGGAGCTGCCCTGTTCTCATTGTTCTTCCTGATACTTCAATCATGGAGCGCTGTGCCGTCGGGCTGTCGGACCTGTGCTCCATAACTGGTGAAGGCAGGCGTATTCTGCCCATGCCGGAAGTCGCCCCCCGGCGCAATATGTGGATCCCTGAAAATGAGGCCGGGCGCTGTGCTGTGCTTCAGGCGGCTCTTTCCCGTGAAAATGCCATATATCTTGCCACACCATCAATATTGATGACGGAGACTATCGCTCCTAAAATATTCAAATCCAGTACATTATCCCTGAAAACGGGTATGAAGACAGGTTTGGAGGAGCTTTCCGCCAGACTGGTTGAACTCGATTATGACAATGAAATAGAAGTGCATGTGCCGGGAGAGTTTGCCAGGCGCGGCGGTATTGTGGATGTTTATTCTCCTCTTTACGAAGCTCCGGTAAGAATTGAGTTCTGGGGTGATGAAATAGATTCAATGCGCTTTTTTGCTCCGGACACCCAGCGTTCCTATAAGGATGTGGAGGAAATTAAAATCGTTCCCAGGGGAACGGCCGTAATGAGTGAACAAGAGGGAGAAAGGCAGGCAATACGAAATTTTTTTGAGCGGGATATATGCACCGTTTTTGTCGATCCCCGGGGAATGACTGACAGGCTTGTGCAGTATTTTGATCGTGAAACCAGCGAAAAATGGTCTGAGATGACCGGGAGTTTCATTGAACCGATCGAAGTACAGCTGCGCGCGGATGATCCTGATGATGACAGGCCCTTTGCCCGCATGTCTGCAATGAGTGTGGATTCAGGTCTTGCCGCCCTGTTGCCGGAAATGGGTGAATCTGCTGCTGTATGGCATTGGCAGCAGCTGCGGGACTCCATAAGACGCTGGAATGCCAGCGGATACTTGGTGGTGGCATGCTGTTCCGAAGAAGGCGAAGTTGAGCGTTTCGGTAAAATACTGGAAGAGCATGAAGAAACTGTGTGTGCTGCAGATGGCAGGGAACCAACTTTGCCAATGGATATTGTGCTTCAGCATCTGGATAGGGGAATGATGATTCCTGATGCCGGACTTGTCCTGCTGAGCGCAAGGGAATTGTTCGGTCGCAGGGTTGAGACGCGTCGCAAGAAGGCGTTGGAATACAGGCATGAGCATACTCAGGGTGATGAACTTGAAATAGAGGAAGGGGATCATGTTGTTCATGCGATTCATGGAATAGCCCGTTTTCATGGGATACGGCGGGTCGAGACTCAGGGGGAATTGCAGGAGGTAATGCTGCTGGAGTTTGCCAGTGAGGAAAAGCTGTATGTGCCTTTGGATCAGGCGTATCTTGTCAGCCGTTATCTTGGTGCAGGGAAGGGCACTCCTGCTTTAAGTCGTCTTCACGGACAGTCTTGGCGCAAGGCCAGGGAGGCAGCAGAAAAATCCGCCATTGATCTGGCCGCAGAACTTATCAAGATGGATGCAATGCGTGAAAGTGCCAGGGGATGCGCTATGAAACCTGTTATAGAATGGGAGCGTTCCTTTGCCAATTCTTTTCCCTATAAAGAGACTCCTGACCAGACCGCTGCCATCAGAGATGTGCTGGCTGACATGGAGCAGGAAAAGCCCATGGACAGACTGTTATGCGGTGATGTTGGATACGGCAAGACTGAAGTGGCTATGCGTGCGGCTTTCCGCGCAGTTCTTAACGGATGTCAGGTTGCCGTTCTGGTGCCAACAACAATACTGGCCCAGCAGCATTACAGCAGTTTCTGCCAGCGCATGGCTGAGTATCCGGTGACCATAGAGGTCATGTCCCGTTTCAAGACTCCTGCCCAGCAGAAGGCTATACTTGAAAGGGTGGCTACAGGCGAGATAGACATACTTATCGGCACTCACAGAATAGTGCAGGATGATGTCCATTTCAGAAAACTGGGGCTTCTGGTGATAGACGAAGAGCAGCGTTTCGGTGTGGAGCATAAGCAGCGTCTGAAGGCGATGCGTGCGGATATGGACATTCTTACCATGACTGCCACCCCCATACCCCGCACGCTTTATTTCAGTCTTGCCGGAATACGCAATTTAAGTACGATAATGACTCCGCCTGTAGACAGACTTCCCGTTACAACGGTTGTAGCAAAGTTTGACAAACAGCTTATCCAGGTCGCATTGAAACGCGAGCTTGAACGGGGTGGACAAGTATTTTTCCTTTATAATCGTGTGCTTACCATTGATAAGATGCGGGATATGATACAGGAACTTGTGCCGGGGGCCAGGGTGGTAGCGGCACATGGTCAGATGCATGAGCGGCAGCTGGAGGGAATAATCCTTGATTTTGTGGAAAAGAAGATAGATGTGCTTGTTTGCACAACAATAGTGGAAAGCGGGGTTGACATTCAGAATGTTAATACCATAATAATAGACCGAGCGGACAGGTTTGGTCTTTCAGACCTGTATCAGCTTCGCGGGCGCGTCGGACGTCATCACCGGCAGGCGTATGCGTATCTTCTTCTTCCTCCCATGGGTGAACTGGCCAGGGATGCCAGGGAGCGTATGGCAGCAATGAGGAGTTACACCAGCCTTGGTTCGGGTTTCAGTCTTGCCCTGCGGGATTTGGAGATACGCGGAGCAGGGAACATTCTCGGTGTGGAGCAGAGCGGGCACATTGCGGCTGTCGGCTTTGAGATGTACTGCCGTCTGTTGAAGGATGCGGTTCGTGCCATGACTGAATCCAACAGAAGGCGCATGAAGAAGCCGGTTCAGTGTTCATTGTATTTTGAAGGACTGAGCTTTGCTGTTTCACCCCGTCATGGAATGGTTTGTGCCGGAATACCGGAGCAGTATATTCCTGAGATTTCACTGAGAATAGAATGCTATAAAAGGATTTCCAATGCTGAATCTGCTGATGAACTTCGTGAACTTATGGCTGAGTTTACTGATCGTTTCGGTCAGCTGCCCGTGGCTCTGGAAGTTTTTTTTGAGTACAGTTTCCTGCGGGTGGCGGCCAACCGTGCCGGCATTCTTTCCATTCGGGCGGTGAACGGTAAGCTTATAGTCGAGACTGACAAGGGTATTTGGAAGGATGACAGGATGCGTTTGCCGGAGATCAATGCCTGCGGAGTCCGGGAGCAGATTGGCATGGCAAGGCGTTTTGTGGAAAACAATTTCAGAGGGAGATGAGTGCAATGAACGGATTGTATACCTGGATTGCAATAGGACTTGTTCTTATAATATCTGAATTTTTTGTACCTGGATTCATTATTTTCTTTTTTGGGATCGCATCCATTCTGGTCGGCATCCTGCAGATGTTTATTCCAGGCATGTCATTTCCCGTCTGCCTGATATCGGTATGCGTGCTTGGAACAGTGCTGTTGTTTCTGCTTCGCCGTTATGTGCCGAACAGTTTCAAGGGGACAGTAATGACCGATAAATGTGAGAAGGATATTGACAATGACGGTGTTATAGGTACACGTGTGCGAGTGATTGAGAAAATAGGTCCGGAATTGCCCGGAAAGGTTGAACTCCACGGGGCATTGTGGAGTGCGGCGGCGGATTGCATAATAGAGGCTGGTACAATTGTCGAGATCACTGGAAAGAGGAATTTGACTTTGAATGTAAAACTCATTGACTAATGGGAAATAGCTATTAAAAAAATAAAAAAAGAGGAGAAGAGGCATGTTTGTTGTAATTACTGTTATTATTGTGATTTTAGTGATTATCGCCCTGTTCAACTGTGTCTGCATAGTGCCTCAGAAGCAGGCCTATCTGATAGAGCGGCTTGGACGCTACAGGGTCACACTTGGCGCCGGCATGCATATACTTGCGCCATTCATAGACCGGGTTGCCTATAAGAGAGACTTGAAGGAAATAACAATTGATGTGCCGCCGCAGCAGTGCGTGACAAAGGATAATATCATTGTTGATGTGGACGGTATTCTCTATCTGCAGATAATGGATCCCGTGAAGGCAAGTTATGGCATTCAGAACTATTTGTTTGCCTGTTCCCAGCTTGCTCAGACCACATTGCGTTCAGAGATTGGAAAGCTGGTGTTGGACCGTACATTTGAAGAACGCGTGACAATCAATGCCGCAATTTGCGCAGAAGTTGACAAGGCCTCCGATCCCTGGGGTGTGAAAGTAACCCGTTATGAAATAAAGACGATCAAGCCTCCCATGTCTGTTCTTGATGCAATGGAAAAACAGATGAGGGCGGAGCGTGAAAAGCGTGCGTCTATTGCTGAATCAGAAGGTGAGAGGCAGGCGCGCATAAACAGGGCTGAAGGTATAAAGCAGGAGGCAATAGAGCTTTCTGAAGTCGGAGGCCAAGCGG
>JAZURH010000152.1:0-3143 GCA_045606125.1 Lentisphaeria bacterium
GGTACCTTTGAACAGGGTGAACATGTGACGGTCCGTGACGGCAGTGTAGTGCTGGACAGGCTGCCCAAGTTCGTATTTCAGGATAGGTTTACGGATGCTAACTGGAGAATATGCTGCAACAGAAACGAGGCCATCGCATTAGTGCATGGAGAACGTCAGGGACGGCGGGGGCTTATTCTTTCACGCAAGCCTGGCAGCAATGGGGATACTGCATTTGAATTGCGTTCCAAAGCATTTGAGGTCGAGGGCAAGTCTGAGTTCCGGATGTCCGTATTTGCCTGTGGAAGCTGGGATATACAGATGGCAGCAGGTGCCGTCATAGACGAAAATACTGAATATGAACCGGTGGAAGACGAATCACACGGTTTCTTCAATGGCTTGAGTCTGCCGCGTAAATACAAGGATGACAGAAATGCGGCTCGCTCGCCCATGGCGTGCCGCATGGTGCTGAGATGGTTGAACGGCCGTGGTGCCGAGATAGGCGCCTGTCCTTTGGAAATTAAAAAGCTGCCTGAAGGGATGGTTGTCGTATTTGCCTCAGGCATGGTGCCTTCCAAAGCAAAGTATGGTCAGATTGTCATAGGCGCAGAATCACCGGATTTCGGAAAGGATGATTATCTTATGCTGCTGAGCGCTCATTATTCTGCAAGAACAAGCCGCCTGTTTCCCTCAGGTTCTTTTATATCCATGCCTTTCCCGATGCAGGAAGCGGGCAGGGAGATAATATGGGAGGCTGATACTCCAGGGCGCAGTTCGGTATATGTGCAGATGTCATCCTCGCCTGATGCTGAGAATTGGACTCCTTTCTCCGGGGCAGAGCAGGATGTTATGCGTACATTCCCGGAAAAGGGCGGAGCTGTTCCCCTGTATCCGGCAGATCACAAATGGCTGCGCTACAAGGTTATGCTGCACAGTGATGGTAAAAACAGCCCTGCATTCAAGTCAATAAAGATAGGATGGCTTCAGGAAGAAAACTGGAAGGGACAGGATGACGCATCGCCGGAAATAACTATGAAAACACCGGCAAGGCTTGAGGATCCCATGTCGACTCTGGAGTTCCGCGTCATGGACAATGCAGGCGTGGAATGGCGCACTCTTGAAATGAGAATAGATGGGCGTGATGTAAGCGCAGCGGTTAAAAGAGATGGAAATCTGGTCAGCTATACGCCGAAAAGGCCTTTTTCAACTAAAAGACTGGATTTTGGAATCATTGAAGAATGGGAATTCTCAAACAGAAATGTGCTGCTTGACAGAAAAATGCTGATGGATGATGTGCTGAGGATATCCCGTGATGGCGGCAGGGGGGATACTTTCTTTGAACTTGTATCTCCGGCAATGCCTGTGTTTCCGTTTGAACAGTATGTGTTTTCATGTGAGATGCGGAGCAATATGGATTTTTTGAAAAATGGACCAAAGCATGTTCAGATGACTTTCTTTGACAAGGACATGAAGTTTCTTGGCATTGGTGAATCCATGTATTTCAGCCCGGCGCCGGATTGGACCGTAGTGAAATGCACTGCGCTGGCTCCGATAGACGCGGCATTTCTTGTAGTAAGGATCGCCGTGGAGGACCCGGATATCTTTGAAGGGCGTTATGTGGAGTTCAGAAAATCAGCATTGACAGGCAGGATAAATATATCGGAAAAACAGGAACCTAATCTGCATATTGTGTCTCTCAGAGCATCTGACAGGTCGGGAAATGTGTGTGAAGGGCATTTCGGTGTGCTGTTTGAAAAAATGTCTTCTGACAGGATTGATTTGAGTGACAAGGGCGCAATTTTGGCAAATGGCAGGAGATTTATTCCTGTTGCGATGACTAATGTATGGATGCGTGACAAGAAGGACAGTGATGTGTTTTTTGATCTGCGTGGTGCGGGCTTCAATATGGCCGTGCCGTTGGAAGTTGTTTCACCGGAGGAAGTGATTGGATTTGCCGGAAATGCTATGAATGCCGGGGTCAGGACTGTAATTGTTTTGCCCGATGTGAATGGCGGCAGTATTCTTAGGAATGTGGCTGCAATGCAGTCGGCGGCAGGCGTTATGGGGTGGCTGTTTGCAGACAGGACTCTGAATACAAGGACCCCGGAGGAATTGAAGGAGCTTGCAGCAGCTATCAGGGGAATTGCGCCGGGACACCTTGTGTTTGTAAAGGGGCACCCTGATGAAGAAAAAATGATGGAATATGCTGCGGCTGCGGATGTGTTTATGCCGGTCATAGGCAATGGGGACGATGTGTGCAAGGTCCTTTCCGCTGCCGTTAAAAACGGATGCAGGTCAATTATGCCTGTTTTTAGCGTAAATAAGGAAACGACCGGCCTTTTGGAGCGTGTCTGCGCTGCATTGATGTGCGGCGGCAGCGGGATAGCCTTTGACTGTTCTTCGTCCGATGTGCGTGGAAAAGTGTTTGAAGTTGCCGGGCAATTGCATCAGATCATTTCCATAATGACTGCTTCTGATTCGGGAAATGCCGGGTATGAAGTAAAAGGTGGTGGAGATGTGGAGCCGCTTTTCATGTCACGCAGACTCGGGGGAAAGCAGTATGTGGTATTTTGCAACAGAGACAGTGAAGCTGTTGAAGTCACATTTAAGGTGGAAGATTGCGATGAGGCCAGGATGCTGCTTGATGGTGGGCGTATAGTTGTTGGAGGCCGGGAGTTCAAAGATATGATCGAGCCGGGACGGCTGCGCATATATGAACTCGGACGCCTTTTTGAGTAAGTATGAATGCAGTAGCGATAATATTGATTTTGGCAGGGGGGGCGGCAATATTGCTGCGTCTTTATTCACTGCCCAGGAGGCGCAGGGCTGAAAGGATACTTTCGGCCGCTTCCGGAGCAGAACTTCTGGATATACTGCATGAGATCAGACCGGGTAGAAACAGGCGTCAGCTTTATGCTGAAATGAAAGTCGTGCTTGAAAAGAAAAGAGATGTTTTATTTCCTGAAGAATTGGCACAGATGAAGGCCGCAATGCTTTTTCTTAATGAGTGAATGGAAAAAGAAATTGCAGGACAGTTGTAAAAAAGTATTATTGTTGCCGTTTGATTTTTCTGCTTAATGAGTCAGGATAGTTTTGGGAAGAAAGCCTTGAAACTTATGTTTCAGTTTGTTTTATCAGTCTAATGAAGTAATTTTTGATATAAT
>JAZURH010000153.1:0-3074 GCA_045606125.1 Lentisphaeria bacterium
GTTATGATTTGCTCCGGCTATTTCCAGGAATGATATGGGCAGTTTTTTTTCTGAGGCATAGTCGCCGTAGTATTTCATTGCTGCCGCCGCATCGGGATCCGCCGTGCCATAGATCATCATGACAGTCATGTCTTTCCTGAAGTTAGCAAGATATTTTCTGGGTGCGTTTTCCGGTGCGTTTCTGCTTTCATTTCCGGATGCCTTGACCAGTGTTCCCCCTGTCGTATGTCTGGCATTTCCCTCTTTTGCAGCATTTTCACCACGTTTTAAAAAGGGACGGAAAATAACTTTCATCACTCTGGAGATGCTCGCTTCCCCTGTAATCAGCCTTTTCCAGTTTGCAGGATTGCAGGCTTTGCGCAGATAGACAGAAATGAAGTGCCCGGTCCGGTTTATGTCCCGGCTGAAACTGTCACCGTCAGAAAAGGGATATACCGACAGAAGTATCATGCTGCGGACCTGACCAAGTCCGGGCAGGGCGCCTATTGCCACATTGCCGCCAGAGCACATTCCAAGTATGCTGATGTCCCTGATGGAACTTTCTTTTCTGAGGCAATCGGCCGCGGAGCAAAGGTCCGAGGACATGGTGGCAAGCGTGGACTCCAGACCGTTTCCTCCTGATTCCCCTCTGCCGCCGAAATCAAAACGCAGAACAGCATTGCCGCAGGATGCAATTTCCCTTGCCAGACTTGTCAGTATTCCGGCCGGCCCGTTTCTGTTTCCCGCCCATCCGTGTGAAACAAGCCAGGCTCCTGACGGCGGGCGGTCAACCGGAATGGTCAAGATTCCTACAACAAGCTTTCCGTCTGATTGGAAAACAACAGTTTTTTCCCTCAGAGTTGCTTGCTTCCATTGTATGGCGGCTTCCTTGTTCATTTGAGCGGGGGGTAGTGCCTGTCCAAAAAACTATGCTGTTTTTTCAGGGCGAATGCCGCAGGGGCGCTACCCAGATACAGCACGAAATTATGGCCCCCATTTGGCACAAGTACATACTCGTGCTGTTTTCCTAATTTTCGGAGGCGGGCTGTGAAATCTCCATGGCTTTTGTGGAAGACGCTGCCGTCGTAGGCTCCTCCCATGAAAAGCAGCAGCGGGCATTCAATTGATTCCGCGTGGTGTATCACGCTGCGCTTGATAAGTCCGGTAAGCTGGTTCCGCACAGGCTGATTGCAGTAGTCCTCCCAGGAATCCCAGTTGCGGGCTCCACGGCGCATTCTGTCCCAGTAATATCTTTGAGGATTGACCAGCCAGGCGTCATAACTGACAACTGCCTTTGCATATTTTCCAGCACGGGCTGCTGTTAAAAGTCCTACGCCCGAGCCGAAGCTGTGCCCCAGCATGGCAAACTCATTTGGGCGGACATAAGGTAGTTTCCATGCCGCTGAAAGCATGGACAGGCAGTCGTCCACCTCCCCGTCCAGGTTTTCTATCTCGCCTTCGCATTTCAGCGATTCACCATTGATTCTGATATCTCTTGTGAAAAGGGGTTCTCCGCGCATTGCCGGGGCAATGACAACATAGCCTCTGCGCACCATGTCAACAAGAAAATCCAGAAATCCAACTGGAATGCCGAAGGCTGCTCCGTGGCAGTACAGTATGAGCGGATATTTTGCCCCTTCCTTCAATTGCTTCGGGGCGAGTACGATGCCGTATTGTGTCAGCGTGCCGCTTTTCCATGACATGACCTGCAATGAAATATCATGCGCTCCATTCAGTCTCAGGTCGGCAACCTTTGTGAAGGCGGCATCCGGCACAGGTGCGAATGTGTCAACCGGCAGCCGTACAAGATCTTTCAGCGCATTCATGGCATCGTGCCATTTCCGGGTTGCTGCCTTCCTGTCTCCCTGTGTTTCCAGCAGCCGTCCGTCAAACCATGCGGTCATGGCTGCTGTCACATCAAAACCTTCCATAAGAGGTGTTGCCACCGCATTGAGAAATGCCTCTTCTTCTGCGGACGGCATGGAATATTCTATGTTCTCAAGGCCGGGGCGTACTGTATCCCCTCCACGGACAAGGAGAACTGCGAGCAGTAGAAGCAGAATAGGGCGGAACTTGTGCATTGTCTTGATTGAAACTGTTTTTTAAGGTGTCCAGACACCTTTTTCCCAGCGCACTCTTGAAAGGAAGAAGTTTCCTGCGTATGATATCTGCAGGACAGGCGCATAGTTTTCCACATCCCCGGTACTGCCGTCTCTGTATTTTGCATGGTGGAAGCAGCTTATAACGGGGAATATGCTGGCGTCGTACCTGTCGTTGTAGCCGTCTCCATATTTGAGCTGTGCTTCCTTGAAATCGCACATTGTGACGCAGTCGTCAAAGTTTGCCTCATGTCCTGACTTTACGAACCATGCCTTTTTGCTTGTTGCATCCGCATCGTTCATCTGGTAGAGGTAGTCCACTCTTTTTACCTGTCCGTCGCCAGTGCCCACATTTGGGTTTGCATGCACGCCTGTAGTTCCTTCCTTGTCGTAGCAGAAGTCCACAGCACCGCTGTCGTATGGATGGGGATCGGCTACATCGCCTTCATGATTTGGGCATAGATACGCTTTTTCTTCAGGCATATATCCTCTGTAGAGTGTGGAAAGCCAATATGACCAGGCGTCTTTGTTGTCATCCCTGTACATTATTTCGGCCAGTGCCATCTGTTTCATGTTGTTCATGCAGGAAGTCTGTCTTGCCTTTTCTCTTGCCTTGCCAAGGGCCGGCAGCAGAAGGGCAGCAAGAATGGCTATGATTGCTATGACGACCAGAAGTTCTATAAGTGTAAACAAACGTTTCATTTTGATTCTCCGTTCGGGATATTGGTTGAATTGTAAGAAATCTCCATAGTATAATGTGCAATTCTCTGCTGGCAAGAGTTAAAAATGGAAATGCCTCCGCTTAATTTTTCTATGCGGGGAACAGGAGAAACTTGAGTGCCAGCAGTATCAGTATGCCTCCACCCAGAATGTTGCATTTTCCGCCGCATGCCATGCCGAACAATCTTCCGGCACTGCAGCCTGCCAGAGACAGTATGAAGGTGGTGCACCCTATTATGATGACATCAGGCAGTATGTTTGTTCTTGCGAGGCAGG
>JAZURH010000154.1:0-3587 GCA_045606125.1 Lentisphaeria bacterium
CTTGCGTGATGCTGCAATCTGGGATGAGCTTAAGGACAGGCTCAAGAAAAACGCCCTTGGCTTGTCAGGCGGTCAGCAGCAGCGCCTTTGCATCGCAAGAGCTCTGGCGGTCCAGCCCAGGATTCTGCTTATGGACGAGCCCACTTCTGCCCTTGATCCAATTTCCACCTCGCGTATTGAAGAACTGGTCATGGAGCTGAAAGAAGAATATACAATTGTCATGGTTACCCACAATATGCAGCAGGCTGTCCGGGTATCTGACTATACTGCTTTTTTCCTGCTGGGCGAGCTCGTTGAATTCGGTAAAACAGATGATATCTTCTCTCAGCCGGAGGATAAACGGACTGAGGACTATATCACAGGAAGGTTTGGCTGATATGAGAAACAGATTTGATGAACAGTTGTTTGAACTTAACAGAGAACTTATAGAGATGGGCGCAATGTGCGAGGAAGCTATTGCTTCCGCCGCCAAAGCACTGAGCAGGGGAGACATGGCGCTTGCAGACAATGTGCGAGAGAATGGCCCTGTAATTGACCAGATGGAGCGGGATATTGAAAGCCGCTGCATGAAGCTTCTTTTGCATCAGCAGCCTGTGGCCCGGGACTTGCGGCAGATATCTGCTGCACTGAAAATAATAACCGATATGGAACGCATCGGCGATCAGGCGGAGGATATCGCTGAAATCATCAGCTTTCTGGGCGGCCGCACAACTGAAGGCATTGCACACATAGAGGATATGGCCCGGGAAACCATCAGGATGGTGACTGAGAGTGTTGATGCCTTTGTGAAAAAGGATGTGGAGCTTGCAGAGCGGGCCATTTTGCATGATGATGTGGTTGATGCACTGTTTGTCGAAATGAAGAAAACCATAATCAAACTGGTGGCAGAAAATCCGGATGAGGGGGAATTTGCCCTTGACCTTTTGATGATCTCGAAGTATTTTGAGCGTATCGGAGATCACGCTACAAATATTGCAGAGTGGGTTATTTACTCCGTAACAGGTACACACAAGGAGGTGTGAACATGATCTGGTGTGTGGAAGACGATCAGGGAATACGTGCCATCGAACAGTATGCACTGAACGCTGCCGGATATGAAACCAAAGGCTTTGAAGACGGGCGTTCCTTCTGGGAGACGCTGAAGAAGGAAAAGCCGGAACTGGTGCTTCTGGACCTGATGCTGCCGGAAATTGACGGACTGGAGCTTTTGAACAGGATGAAGTCTTCCTGTGAATTTAGGGATATCCCTGTGATCCTTGCTACAGCAAAGGGGCAGGAGTATGACCGCATACATGGCCTTGACCTGGGGGCTGATGATTATATTGTCAAACCCTTCAGTGTTATGGAGATGGTGTCCAGAGTGAAAGCGGTGCTCAGACGCAGTCAGCCGCAGGATGTGCCGGAGATTTTGAAAACAGGCGGCCTGCTTGTCAATCTGGATGAACATAGTGTCAGTGTGGACGGAAGTAAAGCACAGCTTACCTATAAGGAATTTGAATTGCTGCGCTTGTTCCTCTCCCATCCGGGACGGGTTTATACAAGAGAACAGCTGTTTTCTCTTGTCTGGAAGCAGGATTATATGGGCGATTCACGAACTCTTGATGCCCATATCCGTTCTCTGCGCAAGAAACTGGAGGGCTATGGAAAAATGATAGAGACTGTTCGTAATGTGGGTTATCGCTGGGAGCCGGACAATGACAAGTAAAATTTTTAAGTCAATAATCCTTGTGGCAGTTACCGTGCTTTTGGCATGCTTTGTAATTATCACAGGGCTGATGTATCAGTATTTTACCACTGTGCAGGCAAATCAGCTGAAGGACGAATTGCGCTTTGCAGCCAGTGCAGCGCAGCAGCTCGGCGAAGGCTATCTTGAAGAAATTGCTTCTGACAGATACAGGCTGACTTGGGTTGCAGCTGACGGCAGTGTTATCTATGACAGCCATGCAGATGCCGCATCAATGGAAAATCACACTGAGCGCGAGGAAATCAAAGAGGCTCTTGCCGGCGGCACAGGCAGCAGCACACGTAAGTCTGAGACCCTGCTTGAAAGGACTGTTTATGAAGCGCTCCGCCTTGAAGATGGCAGTGTTCTGCGCATTTCCGTAAGCAGAGCAAGTGTTTTTGTTCTGGTGTTGGGGATGCTTCAGCCTCTCGCTTTTGTGGCGATTCTTGCAGTCATCATTTCCGCATGGCTGGCGCAGCGTATGGCAAAGCGGGTGGTGGCACCGCTGAACAGCCTTAATCTGGACAATCCTATGGAAAACGAGGCTTATGAAGAACTCTCGCCCCTGCTTCGCCGCATCAATGCCCAGCAGATGGAGATAAAAAGCCAGATACGGATATTGAAACAAAAGCAGGACGAGTTTGAGCAGATTACTGCCAATATGAAAGAAGCGCTGGTTTTGCTGGACAGTGACGGCAGAATACTCAGCATCAATCCGGCAGCAAAGCTGCTGTTCGATAGCGAAGACGGCTGCGTTGGAGAGGATTTTCTCAGCATAGAACGCGGGCAGAAAATGCGCAATGCTCTTGACACAGCGGCGGCACAGGGTTATGCCACATTCAGGGATGAGAACAAGGGCAAGGTGTATCAGTTCGATCTGAGCCGTATCGACGTTGACAATAAATATCACGGCATGGTCATTCTGGCCTTTGACATTACTGAGCAGCTGAATGCGGAAAAACACCGCCAGGAATTTACAGCTAATGTATCCCATGAGCTTAAAACACCTCTTCAGACAATTATCGGTTCTGCGGAGCTTATGGAAAACGGCCTTGTGAAAGAGGAGGACATTCCCTGCTTTGCCGGGCGTCTGCGCAAGGAAGCGGCAAGGCTTGTCGCTTTGATTGATGATATTCTGCGTCTTTCGCAGCTGGATGAAGGGCTTGAAATGCCCCGTGAAGCTGTCCGGCTCAAAGATCTGGCAGAAGAGGTCTTGAAAAATCTATCTGATGCGGCAGAGCGGAAAAACGTTTCTCTGGCGCTTTGCGGCAATGACGGAAGTCTTATGGGCGTGCGTAGATTGCTGTATGAGCTTGTGTACAATCTCTGTGACAATGCCATCAAATACAATATTCCCGGCGGCAGCGTAAAAGTGTGCATTGAAAACAATGGCAAGGAGCTCGCGCTGAGTGTGCAGGATACCGGAATAGGTATTCCGGCTGAACATCAGGAAAAAGTGTTTGAGCGTTTTTACCGTGTGGATAAGAGCCACTCCAAACAGACCGGAGGCACAGGGCTGGGCCTTTCAATCGTCAAGCATGCAGCTTACTATCACGGCGGCAAAATTGAGCTTAAAAGCGAAGAAAACAAAGGTACTACAGTAAGGGTAGTATTTAAAACAAGCGAGATGTAAAATCCGCTGATTGACAAACGGCAATTTGTTGCAGTATAATACCGCATGTTGAACAAAGGCGTTCATCTGGGATAATTATCCCCGGATGGACGCCTTTTCCTTTTTTTACTGCGTGTTTATACCCTCAGGAGGATGGAATATGACAAAGTATATTTTCGTGACAGGTGGCGTGGTGTCGGGCCTTGGCAAAGGAATAACAGCCGCATCTATTGGGCGCTTGCTTAAGGCAAG
>JAZURH010000155.1:0-2602 GCA_045606125.1 Lentisphaeria bacterium
TGTCCGCATCAGCAACTGCAGCCGCCACACTGTCGGCAACTGTCACCTTGCAGCCATATTTTGTTGTCATTTCTTCTGCATAGCGCACAGCAGCCTTCGGATTGAGATCATAAACCGAAACCTCCGTAATGTCCCGGACCAACCGAATAGCCGCCAGATGGGATCTGGCCTGAGCGCCGGCTCCGATGACAGCCATCTTATGTGCATCAGACCTGGCCAGAAGCTTTGTGGCAACGGCGCTTGCGCAGCCGGTGCGGATTTCCGTAATGGTGCTTGCATCCACCATTGCGGCTACGGTGCAGTGCTCGCTTTCAAAAAGAATCACATAGCCGATGTGAGAGGGATACTTGGTGCCCATATTGGGGGCATAGGCAGTCAACACCTTGGCACCAAAATAATCTCCCACATATGCGGGCATAAAGCCAAAGGCTGCGCCATTGGGCATTTTGCAGATCAGCCGCTGGGGCATGTCGCATTTTCCGGTTTCCAGATCCATGAAGGCCTCTTCCATGGCCTGAATGCATTTTTCGGGAGTTAAAAGCTTGCGTACCTGTTCTTTTTCAATGATCACCATAATCGATTCTCCTCACTGAGTCTTATTGCAAATTTACGTCATTATTTATGGTTTTCCAAAGCTGCTTTTAGCCGCTGCAGACTATTTTCCAGGTCCCTGCGCGGAACTGCCAGACAATACCGGAAGCAGGTATCCCGTCCATAGAATTCTTCACCTTCATCACCAACGAACAAGCCTTCCCGGCACAGAAGCTGTACCAATTCCTGGGCACTCATGCCTGCGGGCCCATAATCCACCCATACAACAAAGCTGCCTTCCGGTTCGGTAACAACGGCCTGGGGAATGTTTTCCCGGAGGAATTCTCGGAAAAGCTCAAAGTTTTTCCAGACATAGCCTTTCATTTCTTCCAGCCAGTTTTTCCCCTCCTGCGTATATGCGGAAATCAGCGCCGCCTGATGGAGCGGATCAACGCTGCCGTAGTGGTCTGCATTGCGCTGTAACCGGAATTTCTCTCTCAAATCCGGATTTTGTATGATCACATTGGCATGGTTAATACCCGTCAGGCTGAAGGTTTTGCCCAAAGCCGTGCAGCTGATGGCAAGATTGTCTTCTCCAGCAACCAAGGCGTAGGGGACAACCTGCTTTTCGTGAAAGGTCACATCGGCAAAAATTTCATCAGAAAACACCAACACCTGATACTTTCTTGCCAGTTCCGCAATGCGTTCCAGCTCCTCCCGGGTATAAATGTTACCGGTAGGATTGTTGGGATTCGTCAATACCAAGATTTTGTTTCCCGGCTGTGCCATTGCCGTTTCCATGACTTCCCAGTTTAGAAAATATTTCCCGGCAGCATCCGACAGCGGAATGCGCACTGTATTTCTACCAAGCCGGGTAGCTGCCTGTTCATAGCGATGGTATCCGGGAGTTAGAATCATAATACTGTCGCCTGGTTCCGTCACCAGACGGATCGTCGTTGCCAGGGAGAAAATCGTGCCATGGGTCGGAAGAATCCAGTCTTCGGAAATTTCGCAGGACCGGACATTCTTCAGCCACCAGACAATCGCATTCCGATAGGCATCACCGGGCAATGTAAAGCCCATAATCCCTTTGTCCAAAATTTTTCGGATTCCCTCTGCAATCGCTGGACAAGTGGGAAATTCGAATTCCGCGCCGGCAAATCCCATTAAGCCTGCCGACCGAACTGCCTCGGGCGTAAATTCATCTTTCAACCAGGGGAAGACACCGCTTCTGTCCACCCTGCGATCAAACAAACAGTCCATTCTCATTCCTCTTTCCGAAGTTATGAATCATATTTTGCAATACTCACAGATTTGCTCCGCAGATACTTTATCCGCTTTGTCTCATGGATTGCCTCCTATACAGTATGTTTATCATAACACACCGCTGTTTGAAATTCAACATGCACCCGTGTCCGATAATTCTTCCGGCTGTCCAAAGAAAAACAGGATGCTGTGCAACCATATTTATCATCTGTGCTATTATATATGGATAGGATTTCCAATCTAAACTGAATGAAGAAATACATGGGTTGGAAAATAAGATTGCAAAGAACTTAAAGGGTTTATTCGAACGACAGCAGAAGAACTATTTGAATCAGTCGACTTTGTTAAAGAATATTACGAAAGATGTCTGATTTCTACTGATGGTCTTCCAATTCGCACTCCGCACTACAAAAAATGTCCTCCACATGCTCTGTAAAGAATGCCTTATAGCAGTTCGGACCCAGCTTCAGTGTGGAAGTTTCATCCACCAGCATGAAGCAGAACATCATCTGGATTGCCAGCAGCAATGAATGGAAATCCCAGACCATAGTGGGTCGATCTTTCAGTTCAATATGATATTCCGGCGCAATGCCTTCAAAGGCAGCCATACCAGCCCGGTAAATGTCCCGGGTTTCCTCTTCCATTTCATCGTAATCTTCGTAAAACAGAAAGCTGCTTAAGAACGTGAAAGACCAGTCCTGGAACACCTGCACTAGCCAGTCATACCGCTCGGCATAGTCCCGCAGGAAGCACATGATCTGGGCCTCCGGTTCTTTCCGGAATGTCAACGCCAGGGCCAGCATCG
>JAZURH010000156.1:0-3263 GCA_045606125.1 Lentisphaeria bacterium
ACCGAAAAGGTCCAGAAGCTCACTGACAAGATGGTCGAGGAAGTACAGAAGGCCACGGATGCAAAGATCGGCGACTTGGAGAAGATCTGATACATCTGAATTAATTTCAAAACCATCATCGAAATACGCATAGACACTATGCACGTTTAATTGCGCATTTCACACTGTCTTTGAAATTAACTCATCTGAATAACTCCCGGTTCCGGAGTTAAAAGACCGGAACCGGGAAATATTTCATATTGACTGACATGGACGAAAACAACCTTATCTGGATAGACATGGAAATGACGGGGCTTGTACCGGAAAAGGACAGGATCCTGGAAATAGCGACCATAGTCACAAACAGCGAGCTGGAGATAATAGCTGAAGGACCGGTGCTGGCCGTACATCAGCCGGTCACAGTTCTTGAAGCCATGGATGAATGGTGTACGACCCATCACAAGGCATCAGGTCTGTACGACAGGGTCCTGGCATCCACTGTCACTGAGGCCGAAGCTGAAAAGCTGACTCTTGATTTTGTATCAAAATATGTTCCCCGGGGAAAAAGCCCAATTTGCGGAAACAGCGTCAGCCAGGACAGGCGCTTTCTCTTCAGGTACATGCCTGAACTTCAGGAATACTTTCATTACAGAACACTTGATGTAAGTACACTCAAAATACTTGCAAACATGTGGGCGCCCCATCTGTCATTCATGAAAAAGGAAGCACATCTCGCCCTTGACGACATAAGGGAATCAATAGACGAACTGCGCTACTACAGGGAGAAAATGCTGAAGCTATGAAAATGCGCAAGTACCATGGTCTTGGAAACGATTATCTTGTTTTAGCCCCGCAGGAAACAACAGCCCCGCTGTGCGAAGATGACATCAGGCTTATTTGCTCACAGCACTACGGCGCAGGTTCTGACGGCATCCTGACAGGACCGCACTTGCCCGGTTCGGCGGATTTCATGGACATTGCCGCCAGGGCAGGCATTCCGGACGACAAGGCATCAAAGGCACTGTGCGCCCTCAGAATCCTGAACCCGGATGGCTCCGAAGCGGAAAAAAGCGGAAATGGACTGCGCATATTCTCCCGTTTCCTGTATGACACAGGAATGGTGAATCTGAACTCACCATTTATGCTCCTTACTTTGGGTGGCTGCGTAACAGCCACAGTGCTCAATGAAGAGGGAGACATACGCGTGGACATGGGAACAGTACACTTCTCATCACCGGATTTTCCAGGAAAAAGCGATGCAGACGGTACACGGCGCATAACGGTGGGTGACAAGGTGCTGAGATACTGCCCCGCCTCTGTCGGAAATCCCCACTGCGTTGTCCTTGACACAAATGCAGACAAAGATACAGCCATAAAATATGGTCCCCTGCTTGAAGTGGCGCCTGAATTCCCGAATCGCATAAATGTCCAGTTTCTCAAAGTAATAAACAGGCATTCGATTTTTATCGAGATATGGGAACGGGGAGCGGCCTACACTCTTGCCTCGGGAAGCAGCGCCAGCGCATGCGCAGCGGTTGCCGTAAAACTGGGATACTGCGATTCTCCAGTGGATGTCCACATGCCTGGAGGTATACTCAAGTTGGAAGTACTTGAAAACGGTACTCTGGTGCAGACAGGCCCCACTGAACTTGTATACGAAATGAAATGGCTTGCCCCGCTTAAAACTGACAATAAATAAAATCTTTCCAATACCATCATCATGAGTTGGGATCCCTGCTTTACACTGAAAATAATTCAGAAATGTGCAGAAAACATTGCTGAGCACAGAAAAAACAACACTTGGGAACTGAAGAACGACGATTCCCTTGTAACTCCAATAGACAAGGCCAATGAAAGATTCCTGAGAGAAAATCTTGTAAAAAATGGTGAATACTTTCTTGGAGAGGAAAGCATAGACGAAATCACACCTGAATATTTGGAAAATGCCCTGGAAGGCCCAACATACATTGTTGACCCCATAGACGGAACCGCCCCCTTTGCTCACGGTCTGCCCCTATGGGCCATCTCAGTGGGATACATGGAAAAGGGTTTTCTTACAGACGGGTGCATAATGATGCCAGATCTGAACGAAGCATACATAAGCTGCGGGGAAGATGTCCTCTTCACCGGAGACATAATGGTCCCGCTGGACAAATGGCAAAAACTTCCGAAGCGAAATGACGCCTGGTCCATAGGCGCCATGCTCATAACCGGACAGGAATACACCAAGAAGCATCTTATTCCGGTAAAGAACCCCATACTTGTTCCCGGCAGTGCCGTACAGTCATTCTCAACACTGCTGTCAGGAAAGGTAATAGCCTACATAGGTCACATGAAACTATGGGATGTAGCAGGCAGCATTCCCCTTCTCCGCAGAATGGGGTTCATCTGCAGGCTGACAAACGGTATAATATTCGACGGACATGTCCGCTGCGGTGCGTTTGACTTCAGCGCCGGCCCCGGAAAAATGTGGAGATTCACTTCTGACATTATTACCGCCCTGCCACATATTCACCCGGAAATAGAAAAACTGCTTGATTATAACTGAAAATGAAACATCTTCTCTGCATAATCCTGACCTTATTTATTGCCGCCTCGTGCACAGTGGAAAAAGAGTCCCACTATGACAATGCAATAAAGCTGCTGCCAGGGGATGAAGCAGCAGCGGAAAAGGCCTTTCTGGCAGCCATAGCTGCGGACGACAATGCGTCGGAAGCAGGTCTCCAGTATGCCGTTCTGTGCGAAAAACAACAGGAAAAAAATTATCTGGCATTGTATTACTACAGAAAATATCTTATTGATAATCCGGCAGCCGCCGATACAGAGGAAATAAAGGAAAAAATATCCATTCTGGAAAAAAAGATCGCAGTGCGTCTCAACCAGAAGATCGGAGACGCTGCTCTGGATGAAAACAGCATGAGAATAAAAATGCTGGAGCAGCACGGCATGCGCCAGAAACAATGGATACAAGACCTGGAAAACGAAAACAGAGCTCTCAGAAGACAACTGGCTGAGGCAAACAGGAATAAATGAAAATGAACAAGGAACTCACTCTTCCTGAAATAAAGACCGGTCTTCCATCCCCGAAGCTGTTCCTTGTTGGAATAGGCGGGATTGGCATGAGCGGTCTGGCGCAATTGCTTAATCATGCGGGATATTCCGTAGCAGGAAGCGACAGAGCCCTGAATGCTACCGAAAATGCAGACCTTTATGATTCTCTGCGTGCAGATGGCATAAAATTGTATCCACAAGATGGCTCCGGAGTCACGGACTTTGCACCGGAC
>JAZURH010000157.1:0-12613 GCA_045606125.1 Lentisphaeria bacterium
GTCTTTCGGTATCTCCCACCAGCATGATCTCTGGAGGAATGCGATCAATATTGCTGAATATTATCTCAGCCATACCCACATTTCCGGCAGCGTCTGTAGCCTTAAAGTAATATGTGCCATTGGCTGTCACCTCAATGTCGCCGGTGTACTCTGTCCACTGCTCATTATCTCTGGAATAAAGCAATTCTGCACCGGATTCCGTGGTTGCATTCAGCATGGTGCTTTGCAGCGGACTTTTGGTATCTCCCACCAACATGATCTCTGGAGGAATGCGATCAATATTGCTGAATGTTATCTCCGCCGTGCCCACATTTCCTGCAGCGTCTGTGGCCTTGAAGTAATATGTGCCGTTGGTTGTCACCTCAATTTCGCCGGTGTACTCTGTCCACTGCTCATTATCCTGTGAATAAAATATGGAAATGCCTTCTTCCGTGGTTGCACTCAAGATGGTGCTTTGCAGAGGGGTTGTAGTATCCCCCACTAATTCAATAACAGGAGCTTCTGGTTCAAGAATGTTTCCGAATATAATTTCAGCCCTGCCAACATTTCCTGCCGCATCTGTAGCCTTGAAGTAATATGTGCCGTTAGCTGTCACTTCAATTTCACCGGCATACTCTGTCCACTGCTTATTGTCTCTGGAGTAAAGTATAGCAATTCCTTCTTCCGTGGATGCAGTCAGTATCGCATTATGCAAAGGAGTTATCGTATCTCCCGTTAGTTCTATTACAGGCGGAACATTGTCAATATTATCAATAACACAACTTGATACAACCTCATTTCCATCAATATCAACAGCTTTGAAGTAAAATGTTCCGTTGCTGTTAATTTCAACCTCATTGGAACACTCTTCAAAATTAATTCCATCAGAAGAATAATACAATTTTATCTCACCAAAATCATCACTTGCGTCCAGAGTGACAACAACAGGCTGATTGGTTGGTGTATCTGCACTTACCATTATGTCCATTTCTGGCGCAACGGATGCATCTCTTAATTTCAGAGTCAAAGAATCATCTTCAGATACAAGTGAATAAACTTTGTCCGAACAACGCATCTCTCCGCCAATTTCAAGCACTGTTATCTCTACTCCATCTTCATCCAGTACGACTGCATACCCTGAAAAATCACCGATGTCATAGGCAAGTGTATATTCACCGTACATTTCTCCGGCAACAGTAAGGTTTATTGATGACAAACCTGTAAACTTACCCAATTCTGAAATCGTACACAAAGATGCCAAAGTGAGATTCAGGACCATACCTTCCGCATCAACATTGCCATATATGGACACATTTGAATATTCATTTAAAGTCAGACTTCCTCGAAGTACAGCACTATCTTCAATGTACATATAACCATCGGTGACGACAGTCGAACTTGCAGTTCCTCCACTGGAAACATACATTGAACCACCTTCATTTACAGTAGTCGAACTTGCAGTTCCTCCACTGGAAACATGCATTTCACCCCAATAATCAATATTAGTTGATTCAACAATTCCTCCACTGGAAACACGAAGCATTCCGGCCTCATTGACCGTAGTGAAACAGGCAGTCCCCCCAGTTAAAACATGCAGATATCCATAGGAATCAACTGTAGTAGAATATGCAGCACCACCTCTGGAAACATATATATCGCCATTTTCGACTGTGGTATTTTCAGCAGTTCCACCACTCCAGATCATCATATTTGCAGAACCATGTATCCATTCCCCGGAAACACTTACTGACTCTGCCGTACCTCCATCCATTACATAAAGAACATAATTTGAAGCAACTGTTTTTTTGGATATTACTTCTCCACTGGAAAGCAGAATATTGTTTCTTCCAAAATAACAACCCGAATATGATGATTTAAATGAAACAGTGGCATTGTCATGCATTTCAACCAGACCGACACAGGGAGTCCAGTCTATATTAACAGCAGTTCCGCCACTGGAAATATATAAATATCCGCCCGAAGAAACGACAATAGAACTGGCGGTTCCACCACTGGAAACATATACATATCCTTTCCCACTCTCTCCGCCAACTACAGAGGCATCCTTAATGACGCCGCCACTCATTACATGCATTGAACCTAATTCTTGCACCATGGCAGATATGGCAGTGCCATTGTTCGCAACATACAATGTTCCATTGAAACCAACTGTTTTTTCGGACATAATTGCCCCGGTGGAAAGTAATTCATCATAACTTCCATAATAGCAGCCCGAATATGATGATTCAAATGAAACAACTGCACCTTCATGTATCTCAATATTGCCTATACAAGGAGTCCAGTCAATGGAAAGTGCCGTTCCGCCACTGGAAATCAAAAGTTCTCCACCTGATTTGACTGAAATAATATCAACCACACCACCTGATGCCACACCTGCATAACCACCACTTACAGTAGTTTCACTGGCCAGTCCACCATTGGATATATACATTCTTCCACTGGAATTAATTGTTGTATTACTGACCACGCCACCATTGGACACATACACTCTTCCGCTGGAATTGACTATTGTTTTAGTGGCTGCGCCACCATCAGACACATGCAGGATCCCGCCTTTTTTGATCATAACATTATTTGCAGTATGGTCGCTGGCAAGATGCAGACTGCTGCTAAGTATCAAATCTTTATATAACATAAGTTTTTCCTTAATAATTGTTACTGTTCATGAATTTACAGTCGTCTGATAATTCAGACAGTTTGTTTTTTTGAGAAGAATTTGACATCATAGTATGCGCCAGAAAATCCGGATAACAGTACCTTGCAAAGGAACTTTTTCCGGATATACATTCAATTTTTTCATTGTACAGATTTTCCATGAAGACGCAAAAAACACCAAAATTATTGCTTAATTTACATAGATATCGTATATATTTCAATAGAAAGAAAAGATTTTTCCCACAGATATCCCATAATTTTTCAAAACAGCGTTTATAGAGTGATTTTTAGGAAGAATGCCAATCAGCAACATCTGATTTCTTCGTCTCAAGATCATGCCAATTATCAAGGTGAAAAGCCTGATGAAACTCTGGTCTAACGGCAGGAGATATGCCTGAATCGTCATGCTCCGGCAGGCGAGGTACAACTCGCATGTAATACATGAATCACTGGATTTCATGGGAAATTGCGAAAGTTATTGGATATTTAAAGATTTTTTCAATGTTTTTTTACAAAGATTTTACTCTGTAAAAAACATTATTTTTATTCAGTCTGCATATCTGTGCAATAATACTTGCATCTTTCAAAGCAGCTGTTCTGCTTCATTAATGATTATCCTGTATATTTCAGCATCGTTTTCTGAAAAACAGCAGAAAATCACCTTTTCAATTGGATCAGACATATTGTTCTTCACTGTTTCAACGGCAATTTTTGCCGCTTCAATTTTGGGAAAACGATAAACGCCGGTGCTGATGCATGGAAATGCCACGGTTCTGCAGTTGTTTTCCTTTGCAAGAGCCAGGGAATTAAGGTAGCAATTTTTCAGCAGCTGAGCTTCCTTCGCCTTTCCGCCACGCCATATAGGTCCGGGTGTGTGAATAACAAACTTTGCCGGCAGCATGAATCCCGGTGTTATACGGGCTTCCCCTGTATCGCATCCGTTGAATATTCTGCAAGCTTCAAGAAGTTCTGGTCCAGCCGCACGGTGAATTGCACCATCAACTCCCCCACCTCCAAGCAGACTGCAGTTGGCAGCATTGACTATTGCATCCACTTCCAGACAGGTTATGTCCCCCACCATGATTTCAATATTTCTATTACTCATAATTTTTCTCCATGATTCCAACACTCCTCTCCGGATAATATTTTGTAAATAAAATATATCAAAATAAATACATCCGCAAACGACCAGTTCCATAAAAAGCATGATTTGTATTGCTGAAATAGCTTCATTAAAATAACTGTAATAAATAAAGAATATGTTACAGGAAATATTTCAAAAAAATGCTAAATTGCATTATGAGCACTGAATGATTTTATAGTCATACTGCCATTAACTCAGAAATAAAAACTTCCCCTGCATACCAGGGTAACTTAAAAAGGAATACTTCAAATGAAATCCGGCATTATATTTCTTATTTTCTGCATTATTTTTGCAGGTACTGTTTTTGCAGAAGAAATCAAAGTTTACAAAGGTGATTCAACAAGCTGGACAAATGTGATGCTGACATGCAATGGCAGCAAAATCCACAAGGGTGATTCAACAAGCTGGACAAATGTTGTGTTCACTTGCAAAAACGGAAAGGTCTATAAAGGAGACTCCACAAGCTGGTCAGATGTAAAATATACATATTCCGGCGGAAAACTTTACAAGGGAGACTCCACAAGCTGGTCAAATGTACTGCTGACTTATAATAATGGGAAGATATACAAGGGAAATTCAACAAGCTGGACAAACGTCGTAATGACATACAATAATAAAAAGCTTTATCGTGGAGACTCCACAAGCTGGTCAAATGTAGTGCTGACATTCAGCCAGGCACCGTCGGACACTCAGCTTCTGGCAATCGTATATACCTATTTCCGGGCAGAATGCCAGTAAAAACACACAATGAATTACTTTTCCCTACGCTTTTGACTTCACCATAATACCAAACTTGAAATGTCACAGGAAATGCACCAATGAATGCAGCATACCAGCACACAGTCACTGACTTTTATGTAAACAAATTGCGTAAAATGCGTGAAAATAGAGAAATCTATCTAAGTTCCATAAGCAACGAGACCGAGGCTGCTTCCCATCGTGATCTTGTACGCCGCGCAGTTGCAGATTCCTTCGGGCAATTTCCGG
Organism: Lentisphaeria bacterium; assembly: GCA_045606125.1. Taxonomy (GTDB): domain Bacteria; phylum Verrucomicrobiota; class Lentisphaeria; order Oligosphaerales; family Oligosphaeraceae; genus RGIG3456. The sequence continues at coordinate 4,787 of JAZURH010000157.1, forward strand.
AAAAATGCCCTTTGGAAACTACCATAACCGGAACTGTACAAAGAAAGGGATACAGGATAGAAAAGCTGCACTTCCAAAGCCGCCCGGGATACATGGTGACTGCAAATCTTTATATACCGGACAATCTTGAAGCACCGGCTCCGGCAGTCCTCGGTACATGCGGACATTCCTGGGAGGGAAAAGGATGCAGCACATATCAGGCATTTTCCGCAAGACTGGCAATAAACGGTTTTGTCGTTTTGATATATGACCCGGTACACCAGGGAGAAAGAAATCAATACTACGGCATGGATTATCTCGGAGGCGGAAACGGACTGTGTCAGGCACACAATATTATGGCAAAACAACTGGAACTTGCAGGCGAAAATATGCCTTTCTGGCGGGTATGGGACGGTATCCGCGCCCTGGATTGCCTTCTCTCCCGTCCTGAAGTCGATCCAAATCGCGTTGGAATAACCGGAAACTCGGGCGGTGGCACGCTTACTGAATGGATATGGGCAAATGACAGCCGCCTGAGCTTTGCAGCACCTTCCTGCCATGTTACCACTTTTATGAAAAACCTGGAAAATGAACTTCCGACAGATGCAGAGCAGTGCCCTCTCGGCGTTCTTGCCAATGGTCTCGAAATGGCGGACCTGATGTTTGCACAGGCACCGAAACCGGTTCTTCTTCTGGGACAGAAATACGACTTCTTCGATTGCCGCGGTCTTAAGGAAGCATACGGCGATCTGCGCCGTTTCTACTCCAATTTCGGCGCAGAGGACAATGTTAACATATTCATAGGCCCGACAACCCACGGATATTCTGACCATCTTCAGCGTGAAATGGTCAAGCATTTCCGCATATTTGCCGGAATGGAAGGCGAAATGGTTGACATTACACCCGAGACCCTGCCGCCTGAAGAACTGAATACTATGTCCACAGGAAATGTGGTGGCGTCCGGTTCAAAGCCCATTTACAAGGCAATTTCCGAGATTGCATCAAAACTTGAAGCAGAACGCACTCTGCCAGAAAGCGATGCTGAATGGAAAAACTGCATATCATCCCTGCTGAAACTGCCGGAATGCGGCAGTGAAAATGCACCTTATCACAGAGTACTCAGAATAAAAAAATACAACAATGAATACTGGGGAAGATATGCAGTGGAAACAGAAGACGGCATACGGTCAATATTGCACAAGCGCATGACAGGCATAGTTGAGCAGGCGTACAATATTGATGTAACAGGAAAAATCACTCTGTACCTGCCCCATTACGGAACAGAAGCGGACATTGTATCCGGAGACATGCCCTCCGGAAATGAAAATGACGGACAGTTCTACGCGCTGGATGTCCGTGGAACGGGAGAATCACAACCTGGAGGATCACAGGATGATTTCGCTGAACAGTACGGCATGGACTACATGATGCACAGTTTCGCCCTTATGTTCGGAGAAAGCTATATAGGCAAACGGGTACTTGATATACTGCGCACAATATCATTGCTCAAAGCCGAAGGCGCAACGGAAATAAGCCTGGCAGGGCGCGGTCAGGGCGCAATACTGGCAGCATTGACTGCCGCATTGCTCCCGGAAATAAAAAAGACAGTCCTGACAGACGCGCCTGACTCTTTCAAAAGCTGGATAGATGCCAAAATATGCAACTGGCCTTCATCAAACATCATAGTCGGAGTGCTGAGACACTTTGACTTGCCGGATTTGTATGCCCATCTCGGCAATAGGCTGGAAATCAAAAACACCATGAATGCCTATATGCAGAGGCAGGAATAAAAACTGCTACATGCACTTAAGCGCCACGCGCAGAAGTTCTGTCATGCTCCAGGCCTGCGCAGGGCATCCCTTACGGGCATGGGGAGCATCTCCATCGTATATTTCCGGTATAAATCCAATACATCCGGATGACATGACATCTGCACACACAGCAAGCCATGAACTGGGGATCTGCTTCATCCCCGGATGAAGCAGAAGCATTGCCTCGCAGAGCATTGGCATCTGCCATCCCCAGGCTGTGCCGTTATGATATGCGGGCTTGCGCCTGCTGTCCTCATCACCGCTGTAATGTCCCCAATATGGTGCAGTCGGATCATTCAGCAGCTTTCCATTATCGCTGACAGGCTGAGGGAACACTACAGGTGCATCATCCAACGAGCGTATGCCGCCAGGTATAAGAAGAGGCGACACGGCATCAAGTATTTGGTCACCGACAACAAGGTCAGTCACGATACCAAGAGTAACAGCAAGAAGCTGATTCGGTCGAACTGCATCGTCCGGCACAGCATCTGCCGCCGGACGGAAAACCTCCGCGTGTCTGCAGTCCACAAGCCCCCGTCCGTCTTTCCTTACAAAAAGTCTGGAGAATGATGCCCGGGCCATATCACTGCGTCTTTTCCATTCATCCGATGCCGCATATTCAGCAAGGAAATCCATTGCTGCTATCCACAGCGCCTGAATCTCCACAGGATACCCGGCTCTTGGAGTCCCGGCGGGATAATTAGTATCCATCCATGTAAAATGAGCCCTGCTGTAAAGCAATCCGCTTTCAATATCCGCCCGTACTCCGTTGGAAGCGCCTTTCCACAGAGAACCGGCAAGCTGGAGAAGGATATCCATCAGCCTGCGGTTACCGCACATCATATTAAGTATTTCTATTCCCCCTTCCGGAGCAAGAATATAATCTTTCACAGCAGAATACAGCCACAATGGCGCATCCGATGTATCCCTGTCCGATGTATCTCTGCCTCGTATCATATTAGGAAGAGTTCCATTCTCCTCGAATTGAGCAAATTGACAGATCACATCTTCTGCCATTTCCATCTCTCCAGCGGCGATATAACCTCTCAGGCAAATCAGCGTATCCCTGCCCCAGTCCAAAAACCAGGGATAACCGGCAATAACGGAACCGTTGCGCACTCCCCCTTCCCCGCATCTTGATACATAGAAATGCCTCAAACTGTATGCAAGCGCATCCTTGAACGGTACGCTGCCATAAAATACAGGCATATTCATATTCATCACGGGAACAGTTTCTCCCTCCGCAAAAGCTGCTGCATTTATCACTGCCTTTCCGCCATTTGACATCTTAAATGTAAAATATCCGGGACTGAACAAATCCGTACTGCTGTCAAGTCCTCTTTCCCTCTCAACTGGCAGCGGCACATTGTAACTCCACTTGCCTTCAACGGAAAACATGCCATCATCACTTACAAGCTGCAGACAGCGGCCGTCTACAGAAAACCTGAATCCACCGGGCACATTTTTCACACATCCGGGATATACCCCCTCTGCACCGGAATATGCCTTGGTGACTTCATGGTGAGAACGCCCATCAACATCCGGACGGACTATAAGCACATATTCATTGTTGTCATAAGACATGCCCTGCATTTCATCCAGGCTGAATATCATCTTACCTGCATTTTCATCCTGATCAAGCATCCATACAACTGAAACAGATACCGTTTTGCCCGGACCGCACGGCATTTCAAAGCGCCAGCGCAAGGCATTGCCGTATGAAAAAGAAAAATCCCTGAGTTCCGCCATGCCGAATTCAAATGAAAAATCCCGGTATCTGAGCCATGCTTTCATAAGCGGCAGCATTACATATCTGAGATCAGGAGCAGTCCTGTTGAAATTTACAGCCAGCAATCCCCCGTATTTGCTGTCAACAGTCCCCCACAAAGCCGGCACAAGAGTATATGTTCCCCTTGTATTGGCACAGAGCCCGCAATCACCAAATGCAATTTCTGCGGCTTTTTTCATCATAGCAACATTAATTTCACGGTCTGCGTCCACGACAACTGCAGTTCCATTATGCACTTCCATTCCCTCGTTTGCAAAAATGCGGCATTTAATATCCAACGAAGCTTTGAAATGCTCTTCATGCAAGGTCAGACTGCCGATCTCTGTGAGGAATGCCGTCCATCTGCCATTTTCCGTTCTGAAAGCTCGGCGGCGTTCAAGGCACTTTCCACAGAAATTGATTTCAATGAAAAACGGATGTTCCTCCTCAACGGCAACTATGCAATCCGGCGAAAAAACGGAAATCCTTGCTGAATCACGCCCTGCCCTCCATTTGATAAACGGTCTTTTCACACCCAATTCCCCGCAAAACGCCATGAAATCGCACATCCCGGCTGAAAGCGCAGAAACTGCCCCTGAAAGCGTTCCCTCATTAAAACCTGCTTCCCGTCCAATACAATGAACAGCACATGCCCGCAGCTGCTGACTGCGAACAGAAGCAAAATGATCACATTCTGAAATATAACCTGCCGAAGATATGCAGCATGACATGCCCGGCGGCATATCAAACACCGCCCTGCCCGCTTCAATGCCAATATTCACAACTCCGCCTGAAAGAAGATCAACAGGTTTGAATCCCGGATTGAACTCAGACACTGGCCAGGATACTCTTACAGACTTTGACTGATCAGGATTCACTATGACCAGGACTTTCATGTCTCCGAAAGAACGAAGCAATGAAATGCAAGCTCCGGAAAAATCAGACGGGCGACGCAATTTGGCCCCGGCGCTGAATGCAGGATGACACCGGAGAATGCGATTCACCCTGGCCACATGTTCAACAATATTCATCGGTGCACCCCAGTTAAGTGAAGCGTCGCCGTGTACATCAATCCTTTCGGTGGCCAGCCATTCCACGCCGTTTGCCATGCCGAATGCTCCTGCCGGTGCAAGCAGCGCCGCTGAAGCCACCCTGTGCATTGCCCATTCAGCCGACACGGCAGCCAGCCTGGTATTGTCATGAGTCTCTGCAAAGTTAACCAGAACGCCGCTGCAGGACGCAGATTTCAAGACATGCTCGAGATACTCACTTTCTGCAGAATATCCGTACTGCTGGAATGATTCGGAATAGGCCCAGTTCAGACCACCCTCCATAAGAAGACGCTCTGTAGTGCTTACCGGCCCGCCAAGTCCCTCAAGAAGAAACACTGTATCAGGGAATTCCCTGCGGGTCTTTGCGCAAATATACTTCCATACTTCACATGGAATCATGTATCCGGCGTCACAACGGAAACCGTCCACTCCGATACGGCACCAGAATAATGCAGTTTCCGCAAGTTCCATCCACAATTCCCTTTTGTTGAAATCAAGTTTGCAGAGATCCTCCCATACAACTCCCCATGCGCCTGGACTGGCGAAAGTGCCATCATCATTGCGGCAGAACCACTCTGGATGTGCTGTCTGCATTTGAGAAGCCCATCCCGTATGATCAAATGGCATGTCAAGTATTACAAGCCCGCCCTTTGAATGCACAGCGTCAACCAGAGACATGAACTGCTGCAGCGGAGTTGTCTTTCTGTCAAACTTAGCCATGGACCAGTCCACATCCCTGAAATCAAGAGGTGCAAATGGACTTCCAAATCTGCCCATTCCGCTGAAGGCTGAACTTGCTGGATGCACAGGAAGAAACATGGCTATCCTGAAACCGAGTACATCCATTATATGGTCAAGACACATTTCCACATCAGAAAACTTTCCGGATGGGGGCTGCACGCAGTATCCCTGTTCCCTGAGAAGTTTTTCCGCCTGTTTCAATTCAGGATTTTCCGCCTGTCCGGATATATTAGGTCCAAACTGCCTTATAAAAGCGTTGTATATGGTATTGTCAGCCCAAAGCAATGCCGGTTCCACTTTAACCTTGAAATCCCCGCCATCCGGCCATTCCAGGGTGCCATCCTCATTTTCAAAAAAAGTCTTGAAGTCAAAAACGCCTATTTCTCCCAGTGGAATAGAAATACAGAAGACATTTCCCTTTTTTTCCATGGGCAGATCATGCCAGCAGCCTGCAGTCGGTAATGAACCTTCCTCAACCTGCCTTATGATCTCATCCCGCATCAGTGAAGCTGAACCGTAATTCGTACGCAGGAAAGCACTTCCTGAACGCCCATCCGTATCCAGAGTGACACGGAGTATATCGCCTTCATATTTTACAGCCGCCGTCCCCGGGGCAGGTTTCTGAACAAGTACCATAATCAATCAGATCAAAATCATTACAGCGGCAAATGCCGCAGGGAGCCAATAATATTCACACATGCACAACAAGTGCACCGCAGATCGTCAGTTTATGCCGTACTCACGCATCTTACGCTGCAATGTACGTCTTGATATACTGAGTTTTTCCGCCGCATGTGTCCTGTTTCCACCACATTCGGAAAGAGCTTGGACAATAAGGTTTCTCTCATTGTCCTTCATGTTAAAGTCCTGAGACACTTGAACAGGCACATGGTTGTTTTCCGCATCCTCAAGCTGCTTTCCTATACCTTGGCGTATGACATGGGGCACATCGCCAAGAGTAAGTACATTGCGTTGGGCAAAAACAGTCATTCTCTCGACACAGTTGCGCAACTCACGTACATTGCCCGGCCAATCATACGCCGTCAGAAGTTCCCTTGCTTCCGGCGAGAAACCTACAACAGACTTGCCATTGTCCATATTTGACTTTTTAAGGAAGAAATCAAGAAGCGCAGGTATGTCTTCTTTCCTTTCACGCAAAGGCGGCAGATCTATTGTAACAACATTAAGCCTGTAGAACAAATCTTCTCTGAATGTTCCGGCAGCGACCATTTCCTCAAGATTTCGATTTGTGGCGGCAACAAGACGTGCACGTACCGCAATGGACTCCTTGCCGCCTACCCGCTCAAAAGTACGGTTTTCAAGAACACGAAGAAGTTTTACCTGAGTTGCCAGGGAGATCTCGCCGATTTCATCCAGGAACAAAGTCCCGTCCCCTGCAGTTTCAAACCTGCCGTAAACCCGTTCTCCAGCACCGGTAAAAGCCCCTTTCTCATGACCGAACAACTCACTTTCAAGCAGATTTTCATTAAGGGCAGCACAATGCACCGGCACAAAAGGCGACGATGCCCGGGAGGACATTGAATGGATAGCCCTGGCTACAACTTCCTTTCCCGTACCACTCTCCCCGGTAAGAAGAACTGTTGCCATTGTAGGCGCCACTCTGGCCACACTGTCCATAACATCGCACATTTTCTGTGAGACGGCAATCATGTTTCCCGGCAGGACCTCACCGGAGGAACGCTTCCTCTCCTCCTCCATTTCAGCCAGTCCCCGGTCTATCATCATTTCGAGATTATCCAGGTCTATGGGCTTTGAAACATAGTCATATGCACCGGCGTCCATAGCTTCAAGCGCTGTCTGAACCGATCCGTATGCTGTAAGCATTATGACAAGCGGCCGATTTTTCATGGATGCGACCTGCCTTATGAAATCCATGCCGTCCATTCCCGGCATTCTCAGGTCAGTCAATACTATTTCTATCTCTTTTTCATTGAGAATGCGGAACCCCTTCAGAGCGTCTTCAGCCAGATTAACATCATACTTGTCCTCAAAGGCAAGGCGCAACCCTTCCCTTGTATTAAGTTCATCATCTATTACAAGTATGGAATGTTTCTTTTCGCTCATTTAATATACCCCGACACCAAGGAGACATTTTTACATAATATAAAGTCATTACTCATTTTTTAACAACATGACAATAAAAATTATCCCCGATTGTACCATTAAAAAATCACTTTTACAGCATAATCCATTTTGCAGAAAACACTCCCGCACAGCATCATTTATAAAAATTTATTTTTAAAATAGTAGTTTTGAAATTAACTCATAAGATACCTGAACTTAACACTGAAATAAAAAAATGACAGATATAATCAGTAATTAGAAATAATCCTGCATATGTAAATAATAAAATATCATGTATAAAAATGCCATTATCAGAAAAAAACTGTATTTTTTTAGAAAAATGCGATATTACGCTTTGCATTTTTCAGGAATTACCGTATAGTAAAAGCGT
>JAZURH010000158.1:0-3700 GCA_045606125.1 Lentisphaeria bacterium
AATAAACAACATGATTGATGTGTACCCGGTGGCTTCAGGCATATTTTTTCTGAAAATTGTTTTCTCGAAAAATTATGACGCAGCTGTGTTTTTTGGTTTAATGTGCTTGCTTTAAATGTGCTTTATGCTATAATAATAATTTCATTTTGTTTCAAAAAACATAAAAATACAGTTTAAATTCAAGGATTTCGAGTATGGCAATTACGATTTTTTGCTTGCTTTCCCTGCTCCTTTTTGCCGGAAAGATTATTCGCGTTGCAGTGCCTTTACTGCAGAGGTGTTATCTTCCCAGTTCAGTTATCGGCGGTCTTCTTGGTTTGATTCTGTTTCAGTGTTTTCCCCAGGTTTTCAAGCCCGAAATATCTCAGATGATAAGTAAAATACCCGGGTTTATGATTAATATTGTTTTTGCCACTCTGTTTTTAGGTGTGGTGACGCCTCCTTTTAAAAAGATTGTGCAGGTGGCATTTCCGCAGCTTTGCTTTGGGCAGATCATGGCATGGGGGCAATATGTGATAGGTTTTGCTGCCGTCGGTTTTATTCTTATACCCTGTTTCGGCGCTCATGAGGCGTTTGGCAATCTGCTGGAAATAGGTTTTCAGGGCGGGCATGGAACCGTTGGAGGCATGAGCGAAAGTTTCCGGACCCTCGGCTGGGAGGATGGCATTGCTCTGGGATATACCGTTGCGACTGTAGGCATGATCCTGGGCGTAGTCGTGGGAATGATGCTGGTTAATTGGGCAGGAAGAAAAGGGTATGTGAAAAATATAAGGAGCTTTGAATCCCAGAATAAACTGCAGAAACTGGGCATATACAAGAACTCTGAACGACCCATGGCCGGTTGGCAGACCGTGTATTGTGATTCCATAGATTCTCTGGCATGGCATACTGCTCTTGTCGGTATGGCTATTCTCTGCGGCTATGGTATTCTGGAGGGGCTGAAAGCATTGGAAATTGCCTGTTTCCCGGAAAGTTCGGTCCGCATTTTTAAGGGATTCCCCCTGTTTCCGCTTTGCATGCTTGGAGGACTTGCCATACAGAAAATAGGAAACTGTACCAAAACGGCCTCCCTTGTGGATCACGGGCAGATGCAGCGCCTTGCCGGAGCCGCATTGGATTTTCTGGTGCTTTCCGCAATGGCAACGATCAAGATATCTGTTGTCGCCGCAAACTGGCAGTCGCTTCTTATAATTGTCGTGCTGGGATTGATTTTTTCCCTTTTCATGGTCATGTATGTGGCGCCCCGGCTTTTCAAGGAAGCCTGGTTTGAATGTGCCATCGCTGATTTCGGTCAGGCTTTGGGGGTTACTGCAACCGGACTGCTGCTGCTCAGATCTGTAGATCCTGAGGCCAAGACCTGCGCGACCCAGGCTTTCGGATACAAGCAGCTTCTCCATGAACCGTTTATGGGCGGCGGCTTATGGACCGCTACTGCGCTTACCCTTCTTTTCCAGTTTGGTTGGAAGATCATGCTGTGCATTTCAACCGGTGCACTTCTTATATGGGTGCTGTTTGCCATAGCCATCTGCCGCAAAAACAGGCGCAACGCAGCGTAAGCGGGCAAACAGAAGCTGATTTGCGCCTGTACTCGTGGGCCTATGAAGTCCGGGACTACTGGTAGAGTTTGTTCAGTGCGGCCGTATAGCTGACAGGGTCCTGCACGGTGGTGCATTTCAGGCCCCATGGACTGTTTTTGTCTTTGCGTCGTACGAGCAAGCGGATTTCCCAGGGGGCGTGCAGTTCCGGATAACTGAAGGACTCCGGTTTTTTCAGGAGTTTTTCCACTGCGCGCTGAGCGCCGTCAGTCAGCATGCGCCTTACTTTGACGGGAGATATGTGCAGTGCACCCAGTTTTGCATCCTTGTATTCCTCGCCTGATACATCCGGTGAACCATTGTCAGGACAGATTCCCCGTTTGCCCCATATTGTGACGACTCCCGGGGTGAGGGCCTCGGCTTCTTCGGCCAATGCTTTTTCTCCGGCCGCGAATATCGTCGGTATACCGAGTTCCATTGCACAAAGGGCAAGCTGACCGTATTCGCCTATGGATACATTGTTTACAAGCATATCATAGATTCCGAAAACACTGGTATGCGTTAAATGGGAGAATGGGGTGTTGGATTTGGCATGCTGCCCGACAAAGGCAAGGGCATCGTATCCTTCATCAAGACCCCAGGGAAAGACAGGGGTGTAATGTCCACGCAGAAGATTGACTCTCTCATCAAGTAATTCCTGGTTTATGGCTCCGGGACCATGACCGTCAAGTACAGTTATCTCTGTGGCACCTCCGCGGAAAAAGCCTTCGACAGCGGCGTTGACCTCCAGAGTGAGCAGGCGCTTGGACATTTCATAGTACATGGAGCCGGGGGAGCAATAGTCCTTGAAATTAAGAACGCCGGAAACACCTTCAATATCTGTTGCAAGATATATTTTCATATTGTTTTCCTCCTTTGCCTGCGGCAATTCAAGATGTTGTATACTTTGCTTTCCGCTTTGCCTGTACAGATTCTTTCGAATGCCGGTAATATTGTATGTTAAACTTCAACTGCAAGCCCGGCGGATGTTTTCTAAGTTTTATAAGATCTGTCAATAAGTCTTATTGAATGAATGCTGCATTGGACCCTTATGCATACACGGGGTGTGGGGAATATTCCCATTTCCGCCCGGTCGTCACTATAAAATATCGTTTTGAATATGTAATTACAGTAAAAAAATCACAGATATTCCATAACTTTTATGGAAAGGCTTTTTTCACGCAGTTTTGAGGAGAAGACAGCCTGTCCGGTGGCCTCCAGAAGGAAAAGCGATACCTGACAAAAATACTTTTTAAGGTTATAAAGGTACTCTGTCTCAAAATCATTACGACGTACATTGTTTTAAAAAGTTATGGGATATATGTGAAAAAAATCAGCATATTTTAGCTTTTATTGATTTGCATACAATTAAATATATGCTAATTTATAGCCGTTTGATTAGGAAAGAATGGGGTGCACTGCGTGCTGAAAAGCTGTCAGGGCATTTCCTATAGACAGAACAGGAGGCGTAAATGAAAGGTTTGACGGAAAAACAGCAGGAAATACTTGATTTTATATCGGAGTTCTCCCACAGAGAGGGAATGGCGCCTACAGTGTCAGAGATAAGCGATCATTTCAGCATAAAGGCCGCCACAGCATTTGCCCATCTCAGGGCCCTTCAGAGAAAAGGATATGTCAACAGGTCTTCCAAGGCAAGAAGCCTGGCGCTGACACAGGCTGAAAAACCAAGACATTTTGCCCTTACATTGAGCGTACCGGTGCTTGGAAGAATAAGCGCAGGCATTCCGTTCATGGCGGAACAGCATGTGGAAAGACATGTGCAGATTGATCCGCGTACACTGCCGGCAAGGGTCAGTAACTGCCGCCTGTTCGCACTTCAGGTGTCCGGCGAAAGTATGAGGGATATGGGCATTCTTGACGGGGATCTGGTAATCGCTAAGGCTACTGAAGAAGCTGAGATCGGAGATATCATCGTGGCGATGGTGGATAACGAGACTACAGTAAAATCACTCTATCTTAGCAACAATCAGTGGGAATTGAGACCTGCAAACAGTGACTACAAGTCGAGATTCGTACCTCTGGAGCAGCTGAACATACAGGGAGTGGTGGTCGCGCTCCAAAGGGTATACTGAATATGATTGCAAAGCTTACAGGAATACTGGACG
>JAZURH010000159.1:0-2259 GCA_045606125.1 Lentisphaeria bacterium
CATCCTATCGCCGCAATAAAGACAGCGCCAGAAAACACAGTGCAAGTACAAATGCAAATACAGGCCTGAGATCCATTCGTCCATCGGGGACATTCCTGCCTTTTGTCTGTATCCTTACAGCCAGGTCATACTCATGTATGATCTCCTGCACTGATTCTTCAGACGGCGGATTTACTTCAATGATCTCACCATCATATTCAAACACCCCCTGCTGTCCACCAGACTTGCGTACGATGCCGAAATCCTCAGGAGCAGCCGCTAATTCCCGCAGTAAAGGAAGAAATGAACTGCAAAGCACAAAGTCATCAAAGGGAAATGCAAAGAAAAAACATTTTTCTTGCCTGATAAGCAGCGGTTCCCCATCCAATGATTCAATTACAACATCCGTTCCGGAGCCCACATTCAATCTGTTGTAAAAAGGTATCCTGTAGGTAAACAGATCGCTGTCATTACCGAAAAGTTCCTTAAGCTTCTCATCTTTCACAGTACCAACTCCAAGAGAATGAGTCAACGAAGAAACAGCCCGCCCCGCTGATACAGCATTCAACCGCCCCAATCGGCGAAGTTCACGCAGCGTAGGATTGCCGGCACCGGAAAACACAACAGGAACATTCTCCGGCACCATGGAAACATCAACTCCTTCACCGGCTATGAATACTGCCTGGACTCCAATAAAGTCCTCAGGCATTACCTCAAGCGGGGACATTGCTTCAACTTCAAAGGCACCTGTCAAAGCATGACCGACAAACACGATTTTCTCTCCACCGATCACCAGAGCCTTCGGAAGCCTGCCCGACTTCAGCGCAAAACAATATTTATCATCAAGCGCATATCCATCCTCATCCAGAACAGCAATCCCCTGCCGGACTTCCCCGCTGTTATCCGGTACACTGAACACCATCGGCACTCTTCTTGTCCCGCCGGGCGGCAGCGACAATTCCACCTCCTTCTGCTCTTTTCCTACTGACACAATCAAGTTCCGGCGGCACGTGGCATAAGAGTAATTGACAACAGTGACCACCACTCTTACCCGTCCTGCAGGCAGAGCGGATGTTCTTACAGCCGGGATGCCTACATTCTCCAGCGTTTTTCCGCAATCTGAAAACTCCAGTTTTATATCATCCGGCACCAACCCGGCTGCATTTTCCCAATCATTCTGCCTGAAATCGCTTACAATGACAAGTGTATCCCCCTTTTCAAGATTTGTGGTTGCCGCCGCAAGGGCATCCCCGTGTCTTCCGGCTTCCAAAGTCAGAGGAATATTCTCCGGGACTTCATCTGCCTCGCCCAGCACTTTTGCACCGCTGAATATTATCAGATCACCGTCCCGAAACTTTTTTTTCAAAATATCAATTGCATTTTCCCTGCATCCTGAAGCAGTCATACTGGCGGAACAATCCACTATGAAGATGCGGCGTTCCCTTCCAGAAGCAACTGTATCAGGAGGAAGACCGGGACCGGCAAGCACAAGCATAAACAGCATTATAACCAAAGACCGCAGCAGTGCCACCAGAACATCACTGATGCGACGGCGCCCCTTTTGCTGAAGACCGGATCTTTCCAGAAAACGTATACTGGGAAACACGATCTGATCAGGTCGTATTCTGTTAAGAAGATGCAGCAGAGGAGGAATGGCAGCGGCAAGCATTCCCCACAGAAAAAAAGGATGTTCAAAATGCAGCATACAGGTTCATCATACAGAGAGCTACGCCTTTGGATGGGCCTTTGAATAGACCTCTATAAGCCGCGCAATGTCAATATGGGTATAAATCTGTGTCGATGTAATGGAAGCATGCCCCAGAAGTTCCTGCACCGTTGGCAAATCCGCGCCGGCGGCAAGAAGATGGGTAGCAAACGAATGTCTGAGTTTATGAGGGGTGCAGTCGTGCGGCAGTCCCGCCTCCGCAAGGTACACCTTAAAAAAGCGTTCAAGGCTTCGTGTAGTAAGACGCCCGCCCTTAAGATTAAGGAATACAGGGCCTTTTTCACGGCGCCGCGCCAGTCCTCTGTCCTCTCTCACCTGCAGATACTTCTGAAGCGCACGCAGAGCAGGTTTCCCCAGAAAGCAGAATCTTTCCTTCTTTCCCTTCCCTCTGACCTTAAAACGGGAAGCAAGGAAATCTATATCCTCATAATTAAGCCCGACACATTCAGCAATACGAAGCCCGCCGCTGTACATCACTTCAAGTGCAGCGGAATCCCTTGCCGCAGAAAATTCCGAATCACCTCTGGCATCATCCTTCATTTCCTGCCGTCCCC
>JAZURH010000160.1:0-6190 GCA_045606125.1 Lentisphaeria bacterium
TATCCTTTTTCCCCGGCTGTCTTCATATTCAGCGCATCTTCCATTCACATCATATTTCATATTTGACCAGTTACCATCAGAATCCTGCATGAAAATACAGCGCCCATTTTCATCATATTCCCACACACTCTCGCTTACGATTTCCTCATCAGTGACAGGATGGAATAAAATCATCCGTTTCCTGGTCATAAGCCCGAGATCACCGTAACTGTATTCATACCTTATACCTGAATCGTAAGTCACTGCAGACAATCTCCCGCCATCATATTGCATAACCGCCCTGTTCCGTCCATTGAAAGAACGCTCGATCATACGGCCTTCGTCATCATATTTCAAACTGATATCACCGCCGCCTGACATTATGACTGAAACTGGATTTCCCCTTGAATCACATCTGAATTCAGTAACACCGCCAACTGAATCAACGATACGGGAGCAATAATTTCCATTGTATTCATAGTCAACTGTCCTTCCATCCGGCATGACCCTTTGCAGCAATCTGCCAGAACCGTCATATCGACGAAAAACTTCTTCACCTGCAGCATTGCAGGAATACACTTCATTCCCAAAAGAATCATACTCATATTTTGTCACAGCTCCGTCAGGCAGTGTTCTGGATGTTACATTGCCGTACATATCATATTCAAGAAATGTCTCACGCCCCAGCTGGTCAATAATCACATCACTTCCGGAAAACACATCCGATTCTGAAGAAACACTTCCGCCGTCTCTGCCGCTGCAGCGTACCATGCGCCCATGCCCATCATATTCAACGGAAGCCAGCAAGCCCCCATTTCCATCGCGAACAGCTGTAATATGGTGAGGAAACTCAGTCAATCCGTATTCAAATGTCCGGTAGCACTTGATATCTCCGCCATTGACTGAACGGCGGACCCCGCTGAGATTGCCTTTGCCGTCATATTCATAAAACACATCAACTGCCGGCATTCCATTTCCTGATGCAGATACAAGACGACCATCTTCATATTCAAATGCCACTGCTTCAATAACTGCTCCTGAGCTATCCTTCGAGCATATTCCCTTTTTACTGAAATACACAATCTTACCATCAGGAAGCCTGACACTCTCCACGCCGGGATCGCCGTATGCCTCAATATAGGCATACTCCCCTCCCATAAGCAGATTTCCGTCACCAAGTTTTTCCCGTGCAATATGGTAAACAGTGCCATCAATGTCAGTAAGGGTAAATGATGGAAAATCAAACATATCCCATGGAGTCTCCGGCCCGGAAGCCTCCCAATATGGTTCCATTCCCGGCAATACCATCAGTTTGTCGGAGCAATCCGGCACAAGGGTTGCTCCGCTTCCGATTGCGGTCCATCTTGCATAACAGCAAAAGGACATGCTTCCCCCTTCAACCAGCGAAAACACGAATCTGGTTCGCCGCCCGTCTGACAGAGTTGCCACAATATCCCGTGTTCCTCCGACTCTTGCGGAAAGCATACTTCCGTCTTCACACTCCATTTCGCTTCTGGTCTCATCCATATACGGCGAAGGAATCAGCAAAGTATGAGACCACCCATATCCCAGTCCGGTATCTGTCCCTGCGGCAAATGCAGAATATCTGCGGCCGGATTTTATAGAAAGGCCACCGGCATTTACCGTCATGTCGTTTTCCTCAAATGCAAACTCACCTGATTTAAGATTGGATTTCAAGTTGAATCCGGCCGCATACTTGACGACCTGCCCTTTGTGCCTGACATTCAATTCAAGTTCATAGCAGCCGTCTTTTAATCCCGACAGATCGATGAGAGCCAAATCCCCGCAAGGTATGTTTCCCCGGTGCCACCGGGAGGCTCCGGCTTGAATACCCATCAAAGGATATCCGGCACGCAGACGCCATTCAGTTTCGAATTGCAGATCTTTCAATTCCAATATCCGTCCATCAGCATCTCTTAATACAAAAGCATACTCCACTTCCTCATTTTCACCTTCATTATCCTCCAATGCTGCGCATCCTGTAACACGCAGCACTCCCTCCCGTACAATGCCGCCTTCCACCGGATGATCAATGCATGCCGCCGGTTTTCCTATCACGGCATCTACCGTTACATCAAACAATTTTTCACTTGCTGTTTCCGGCACAGAAACAATCAGCTGATAATCTCCGTCCTCAAGTCCTTCTGCATCAAATTCAACTGATATTTCATTTCCATATCCGGAACATTGCAAGTCAGTTCCGGCAATAGACACTATCCACCGTTGGCGACTACGCAATTTTCCGGTCACATTGAACTTCCCGGGTGTCCCCATAAACGGACATACCTTTTCAGGCGAAACATCAGCTTCCATAATGACCGGTATTGCAATAATGCCGGAGTCACTGGCACTCCTATCTCCTGACAATGAAAAAGCCGTACATTCAACAGCATTTCTGCCGTCCTCCATATCTTCCTCAGCTATCCTGAATAAGGCAATACCATCCTCCGGATAATATTTTCTGCCATATTCAATTCCATTAAGATAAAGTGCCACACTTTCAGCATGACCGGCCACGACAGCCGCCACAATGGCATCACCCCTGAACTCTTCGATGCCAAACGCAGAAGAACTTATTTCCAATCCAGTTATTCCAGTTCCTGAGAACTGAACTTCCCTCTCGGAAACATTGCCTGAAACATCTTCTGCGATTATATGCAGTTTATCTGTTCCCTTCGGTACAAAAAGCTCAAGTATTCCGGTTTCAGATCCCTCAGGGAAAAACTTTTCACCCACTTTTTCACTGTCAGCAAAAACGGCAATGGATGATACCCCGGATTCATCCATTGCTTTAATTACAAATTCATCCACTCCGCCACTGCCCTTACCGTTCGGAAAAACCTCTATCACCGGAGCTAAACCATCTTCACAAAAAGTAGTATAATAGAATACGGCCGGCCTGGAAAATATCCCATTGCCGGAACCATCAAAGGCCACTGCAGCAATAGTATGCTTCATGCTTTGCCAGCCGTCTGTATTGCACAGAACCTCAAGTACAGAAACATTTTCAGCAGAAGACAACAACTCCCCGTCAAGATACATCTCTATTCTTTTGACATCTTCCATCCCATCTGCCTTCGCAATGACCTCAAACGGTCCGGACACCAGCCTTCTGGCAGGATTAAGCCTTTTAACAGCAACAGTTACATTTCCCCCTCCTGCGGATTCAGAAACATTGTCCACTGATATTTTATGCGCATACTCAGATACATTACCGCACCTGTCAGACGCAGTCACAAAAACATCATACAATCCTGCTTCTTCAACTGCAACACAACTGCTGATTTCATTTTCCTCATACTCACCGAAAAACACTGGTGTACCATCTGCAGAGAAAACTTCAATGCGGATAATATCAGGATTATCATCTGCTGCATTCGCATTAACATTCAATACATCGCCTTCCTGCTTCACAATACATTCAAGTTCAGGAGGACTGCTGTCAAACACCACCTTTCTTATCACAACACTTTTACAGGGAACGCCCTCTGCCGTAAGACGCAAGGCATAAATGCCGTCACAGTCCGGTCTGTATATAAAAACATCATCTTCATTTTCTGAGAATATGGTATCAACTTTTACATTATTTTGGTCAAATACATCCACTATCCATCCATCAGAATTGCGCACATTGACCTTGCATTCAACGCTGCCGGACGAAATCCATTCAGAGGAAACTGAAAACTCCATGATTACGGGGCCTTTTGCAAGCTGTCCGACAGCTGAATCGATCAACTGAAATACAATATCATCCATCCATACCATCTCAGAATATTCACTTGAATACATCATGGCGCAGAGGCGCAGCACCGGAAGCAGTCCTTTCAAGTCTCCTTTCATATCCATAAAATGATTCCAAATAGCCTTGGAAACGGCGGCCTCAACAGATTCAAGTCCTTGCAGTGATACCTCCCCAGCACCTTTACGGGGGACAAAAGCAGGAGTCAAATACCTGACTGGCATGGCACCTGCTGTCATAAAAATCTGGCGTTTGTCAAGAACGCCAAAAGCTGCTGCTGTCAACTTGGCAGCTGCATCCTGCAGCTCCCTTGTTTTCTTTGATTTTCGGCAGACAATATCCTCTGTTTCATACTGCACGCTTGTCCCGGAAGATATAGCCGGGGCCAGCTCCGTTCCAGTAAACAGATCACATTCCACTACATCCGTCACATTGCCGGACACAAGACGGCTGACTCGAAAAACTATAGGTACAACTCCCGTCTCAACTCCGCGACATACCACAGTTCCTCCAATAAACAATTCAGGTATCTTCCCTTCATACCATGACAATTTTATATCCTGACCGGCAACATTTTTTTGATTCATACAGCAGGAAAGAAATACAGTTCCATCTTCCCCGCATAATTCAAAATGCAGAACTGCATCAGGATATCTGGCAATGTTCCGCTCCCTGACCTTGACCGGATTCATAGTAAGCCCGCCTGAATTGCCATATCCGGGAAAAACAGCTGGTTCCTTTGTGAACATATCATCAAGACTGAACCTTTCGGAAAATGAAGTTATCAGCGCTTCAACAACAGCATCCGCTGAAAAAGTCCTTTGCAAAGCAGCCTTGTGGACCACATTGAGCATATCGCTTTCCTTTATACAATCAAAATACCTTTTGTTCAAAGTTTCAGTACCGCATAATCCGGGAAATACATCAATCCATGCGTAGGCTGCTGAAGTCTTCTGAATTGACACTGGAGACGGAACCACTGGAAGTTTAACACCAAGCCAGGCAAAGGGACAATGCACAGCATCGTCATCACAACCGAAAAGCCTAATCCAGTCTTCCAATGTCACCGGAATCCAGGCATCTTTCTGCCCTGTAGAAAGATCTATATATCCGGCACAGTTTCTTGTTTCCCAATTTTCCATGCTTGCCTCCAATGCAAGCGCAAGTTCCATTGGATTACCATTTTTCTCTTCAAAAACCTGAATTACACTTCTTCCGATTCCATAACCGGGACGCAAAAACATCCCTTCCTGCAGGTCATGCAATCTATCTGTCACAGAAGCAGAAACGGCACCTGAAACTGAAATCAAAAATAACAACAGAAAAAAACTGATATTCCTCATTTTCCACCTGCCTTGCCGACATCCGGTCCAAGAAAACCGTTGTTAGAACCATACACACCTATGCGCCGGCCGTAAATCCCGCCATTTTTAAATGCCATTCCGTCTCCAAGCACGCGTACCTCACTTTCCAGCGAGCATATTTCTCCGCTGAATTCCACCCTGTCTCCAAGGAGAAATACTCCCTTTTCTGCCAGAATAAGTACATTATCAACATCAGGAAAAAACCTTCCCTTTCCACGCATGATCACCTTACCGGAACAAAGCAGCGTGACTGGTCCGGAAATCGAACCATAAAAATAAATATCCCCATCTACAAAATAAGTTCCGCTCTTAAGAAAATATCCTTTTCGTACAATCAGGTCTCCGTTTATCCTGATAGCAGCCTCACTTAGCTTATGCCAGCTTTTTCTATGTCTTTCAAGAAAATTATGCCTGGACTTATGAACCTCCAATCCGGCATACTCCCTGGAAATACTTGCCTTGCCTGCCGCAAAACTGCAGCCTTCGCCATATATATTCCACAAACCGGCAAGCCTCAATTTTTCAAGTGCATGGATATCAAATGAATCATACTCAACTGCATGGGAAAATATCTTATCCCGTCTGTTCTTCGGAAATATGCCACAAGATGTTTCAGCAGACGGAGAAACAGACAATGCCGATTCTTTTTTTTCTTTGACAGCCGACAACGGTCCTGTTACATCCCCGGCTTCCATACCACCGGACATTCCGGATCCATTTACTATTCTGTCTACTTCCTCAATATCCCGTGACAATAAGCCGCTTTGGGATGATCCAGATTCCCTCTGGATTGTTTCAATTACTTCAGGGGCGGCATCATCTCTGACAATATTATCTTCCCCGGAGATATCATCTCTGTAAATGATTTTTGTTCTCCCTCCATGATTTATTATTTTTACATTTTTCTCTTTTTCATCCTCTTCTTCAGAATCATCCTCTTCTTCTGAATCATCTTCTTCCGAATCATCTTCTTCCGAATCATCTTCTTCCGAATCATCTTCTTCCGAATCATCCTCTTCTTCTGAATCCTCCTCTTCTTCTGAATCCTCCTCTTCTTTCGAATCATCCTCTTCTTCTGAATCCTCCT
>JAZURH010000161.1:0-3638 GCA_045606125.1 Lentisphaeria bacterium
CGTCAACAATCCGTTTATGATGCGTCCTCCCGGACGGGGCGCACGGCGTGGCGGATCACAGCCCAGAAGATGATATTCACAGCGCATTTTCCGGTAAAAGAAAACAGGATGGATTATGCTGATAGAAATAAAGGACATGTATAAGACATATCGCATGGGCGATAATGTGGTCAACGCTCTTAACGGTGTGTCATTGCAGATAGACTATGGCGAGTTTGTTGCCATAATGGGGCATTCCGGTTCCGGAAAAAGCACTATGCTGAATATACTTGGCTGTCTTGATACTCCCACATCGGGATCATATCTTCTTGACGGCAGGCAGGTAAGCGGCATGAACCGAAATGAACTGGCAGAAGTTAGAAATCAGAAGCTGGGCTTTGTGTTCCAGAACTTCAATTTGCTTCCCAGAACCAGCGCAGTGGAAAATGTGGAACTGCCTACGCTGTACGGCAATAAGGTGAAGTCTTCAGAAAGGCGTGAACGTGCAATAGAACTTCTTACAAAAGTAGGGCTTGGGGAGCGGCTTTGGCATACACCGGCTCAGATGTCAGGCGGACAGCAACAGCGCGTGGCAATAGCCAGAGCGCTGATGAACAAGCCCTCAGTAATACTGGCGGATGAACCGACTGGAAACCTTGATACAAAGTCAAGTCTTGAAATCGTGGAGTTTCTTGCCAGTCTGAACAATGACGGAATAACCGTGGTAATGGTGACCCATGAAGACGACATTGCAAGGCATGCCCGGAGAACCATAGTTATGTCAGATGGAAATGTTGTTTCTAAATAAGGGCGGCGGACAATGAATTTTTTGATGATGTTTAAAATAGTTTTCCGCGCGTTGTGGCGCAGCAAAGTCCGTTCTGCGCTTACGGCCCTCGGTATAATCGTAGGAATCGCGGCTGTGATCGCAGTTATTGCCATAGGGCAGGGCGCGTCAACTCAAATGCAGAGTTCAATAAACAGCATGGGTCACAATCTTGTTATGGTTTTTCCCGGCAGCATGCGCTTTGGTGGAATGCATATGGGAGCCGGTGCAAGAACAACCCTTACAGCTGAAGACGGGGAGCAGATAGCCGTCGAACTTGCCCATTATGTGATGGGTGTTACGCCTATGCTGCGCAGCGGCGTGCAGATAGTTTACAGTTCCAACAACTGGGCTACATCGGCCAATGGAGTGGGCACGGCATTTCCGGACGTGCGGGGATGGAATGTTGATGATGGTTCATTTTTCTCCGATGCAGATGTACGGGCAGGGCGCCGTGTAGTTGTAATCGGACGCACAGTGGCGGAGAATCTGTTTGGCATGGAAAATCCCTTAGGCAAGACGATACGTATAAAGAACATGCCATTCAAGGTTCTTGGACTTATGGAGCGCAAGGGAAGCAATTCCATGGGACATGATCAGGACGACATTGTACTGATGCCCTATACCACATTTAAAAGAGTCCTTCAAAACAGCGTATTCAATAATGTGAACCAGCTTCTTATAAGTCTTCACAGTCTGGATGATCTTGCGGAGGCAAAGGAAGAAATATCTGCTCTTCTGCGCATGAGGCACAAACTTGGGAACCGGGAGGATGATTTTACTGTCCGGGACATGACAGAAGTGGTGGACAGCATAACCAGCATATCCCGTCTTATGACCGTGCTGCTCGGTGTCGTTGCATCGATATCGCTTGTTGTCGGCGGAATAGGTATTATGAACATCATGCTTGTATCTGTGACTGAACGGACAAAAGAAATAGGTCTTCGCATGGCCATAGGGGCAAAACCCTTTGACATATTGATGCAGTTTCTGCTGGAATCCATAGTACTTTCCTGTGCAGGTGGCCTTATTGGCGTGGTATTGGGAGCCAGTGGTGCGCAAGTAGTCGGAAATATCAATAATTGGCCTATTCTTGTAACGGAAAGCTCCATAATTGTTTCATTTTCATTCAGCGCGCTGGTGGGCGTGTTTTTTGGTCTTTATCCGGCTTTCCGGGCTTCCAGGCTTAATCCCATTGATTGTCTGAGATACGAATAGAAGTTATATTGATTTTAATGGAAAAAGCCGGATCTGAATGAATCAGAACCGGCTTTTTTGTGGTTTTTATGCCCGTATATGAATTGTCGGGATCAGTGCTTTATCACTGAAGCATCGTAGTCTTCGGGTGCTTCGTATCCGAGGAGATTGATGCATGTTGCAGCGACTGAGCTGATGCCCAGACCGTCCTTGAGTTCCAGGCAGTAGTCATCTGCATATTCCGGATCATAGATGATGCAGGGAACCGGGTTCAGTGAATGTGCAGTCTTGACTTTGGGGATGCCTTCTTCTTTGGCAACACTTCCGTCTTTCTTGTGCTCCAGCATGTCATCTGCATTTCCATGGTCGGCTGTGATGACCATGATGCCGCCGACTTTGTCTATTGCCTTGCGTATTCTTGCCAGGCAAAGATCAACGGCTTCCACGCCCAGCTGTGCCGCCTGATATACTCCAGTGTGCCCAACCATGTCTCCATTGGGATAGTTGCAGCGTATGAAGTCGTACTTGCCTGAAAGTATGCCGTCTATCACAATGTCGGTGATTTCTGCACCTTTCATCCAGGGGCGCTGTTCGAATGGAACCACATCGGAGGGAACTTCCACGTATTCCTCAAGCTTCTCGTCAATTTTGCCTGAACGGTTTCCATTGTAGAAATATGTCACATGGCCATATTTCTGGGTCTCTGAACATGCCAGAGTGCGAAGTCCCAGTGCTGCAAGGTACTCGCCGGAAGTGCGTGTGATGGAGGGAGGGCTTGTAAGGAAGCGTTTCGGAACATGCAGATCGCCGTCATATTCCATCATTCCGGCATAGACAACATCAGGCCTGCGTACCCGGTCAAACTGTGTGAAGTTGTCTTCTTCAAATGCGGCTGTTATTTCGAGTGCTCTGTCACCACGGAAATTGAAGTACACCACGCTGTCTCTGTCTTCAATAGTTCCGATTGGCTTTCCGTTTTCGGCAATGACGAAGGCTCCAAGATCCTGGTCTATGGCGCCTGTTCTCTGGCGCAGTGTTTCAATGGCTTCATGTGCGGATGCGAACTGCTCGCCTTCGCCCAGTACATGTGTCTTCCAGCCACGCTCCACCATGGGCCAGTTTGCATTGTAGCGGTCCATTGTGATGAACATGCGTCCGCCGCCTGAAGCTATGCGGGCATCGCAGCCTTTTTCTCTTAGTTCGGCAAGAAAGTCTTCAAACGGATCCACATAGAGCAGTGCAGATGTTTCGCCTACATCTCTGCCGTCCAGGAGTATGTGCACACGGATCTTGCTGACGCCTTCGCTGGCGGCCTGTTCCATCATGGCCTTGAGATGGTCAATGTGAGAATGGACATTTCCGTCTGAGAACAGGCCTATGAAATGAAGTGTTGAGCCTTTCGCTGTCACATTTCCGGTGATGTCCTTCCAGGCCTGTCCCTGGAACATCATTCCGCTGGATATGCTGTTGCTGACAAGCTTGGCTCCCTGGTCGAATACGCGTCCTGAACCAATCGCATTGTGACCGACTTCAGAGTTACCCATGTCTGCATCGCTGGGAAGTCCTACTGCCTGACCGTGTGCCTTGAGCCTTGTGTTAGGGCAGTTTTCCAGCATCCAGTCCAATGTGGGCTTGT
>JAZURH010000162.1:0-23326 GCA_045606125.1 Lentisphaeria bacterium
CTTGGCTATTTCGGCATGCCCCACATCATCATCCGCTACATGTCCATACGTTCACAAAAAGAAATGAAGAAATCCGCTGTCATCGGAATCAGCTGGACCGTCATCATAGTTACTTTCGCCGCAATCATAGGCATTGTCGGCCGCCTCTGCCTGGGACTTAATAACTCCATCGTGGATAATGAGTTTGTATTTGTCGAAATGGTCCGCTCAATATTCCCCGGCATCATTTCCGGCATTCTCCTTTCTGCTGTTCTTGCCGCAGCCATGAGCACTGCGGACAGCCAGCTCCTCGCCGCCTCTTCAGCCTTCACCAGCGATGTATACAAGCCCATCTTCCGCAAGAACCAGGCAGGTGCCCATGAACTCATGTGGAATGGCCGTCTTATCGTCCTTATTGTAGCTTTACTCGCCCTCCTCATTGCAACCAATCCCAATTCAAGTTCCATCATGGGACTTGTCTCCAATGCCTGGGGTGTTTTCGGTGCGGCCTTCGGTCCCACTATCATGCTCAGCCTCTTCTGGAAGCGCTTCAATTTCTACGGAGCAATTGCCGGTATTGCAACGGGTGCCATTGTTGATATACTTTGGCTCCAATTTTTGAGCAAGTTAGGAATATATGAGATCATCCCCGGCTTCATAGCGAGTCTGGTGGTGGCTGTCATAGTCACTCTTTATACACCCAGGCCCTCTGCTGAAGTGGAAAACCTCTTCGACAAGGCACTCAAGTACGAAGACTGACATTGAAATAATTTATCAGAGATCGCCGTTCTCTCTTGAGATTGCATCCCGGGATTGAACAGGCAAATACATTGAGAATGAGTCCGGTGCTCCACCGGACTCATTCTTTTTTCAACTATATGAGATAATTTCAAAAATAATGTGAAATGCACAAACAGACATTTCACTGAAAACTCACTATCTTTTTACAAAGGCCCCCACATCCGGACTTGAGACAGGACTCCTTGCAAAATGCAACCTCAAGGGCATAATATTCATTGTAAATAGCTGCATCCTGCGGCAATGCGTCCATGAAAATACTTTGCAGAATGTCATAATGCGCGCTGCCGTCCAATCCCGGATGCCGTTCAGCTACCCGTCGTGTATAAGCGTCTATTACGAATATCGGTTTGTCAAAGGCATAAAGCAAAATATTGCATCAGCTTTTTCAAATGTTTTATTACTCAAAACTGCAGAATTACTCTTAAAGCCGCAATTTTGCATGTGCCATCATGGTATAAGGAACTATTTTTATTTTGACTATATGGAGAACATATATATCTTCAACAATATTTGACTATATGTCACACAATAAAAAAGTCCGGTTCTTTTATGGAGAACCGGACTGTACGCCTGTCAACTCAGCAGGACAATGCTCAGAAATTGGCCTTTATGTAATCAAGGGCTTCTTTCAGATCCAGATAGGGATCACGCAGATGTGTATCATGCTCGACCAGTATCCAGCCGTCATATCCTTTTTTCCTGAGTATGCTGAGTATGCCTTTGAAATCAATTCCGAGTTCATCCTCGAGAATGCTGCAGAGGCGATACTTGTCCCACCATTTTGACATGGGGGCATTCATGTCCTTCTTGACCACACCCTTCAGATGTATTGAGGAAAGGCGGTCAAAATACTTTTCAAGGATATGGATGCAGTCCCCGCCTGCACCGGCAAGATGTCCCACATCGAAGAGAAGAGTTGCCTTTGGCACTTCTTCCATGAAATATTCCAGTTCCTCCTGTGTTTCAACCATATTTCCCATGTGATTATGCAGGGCGCATTTTACGCCGTATGCCTCTCCGGCCTCAGTGAACACACGGCAGCGGCGGCAATACACTTCCAGGGAAGAACTTTCCCTTGCCTTTGAAGGCATCCAGACATAGGACTTGCCGAATGCCGAAGCACAACGGAATGTAAACTCGGGAGTCGACATTTCCGTGCACGCAAAGTCCATGCCGTTTTTATGGAATGTGACAGCGTTATTGAAAACTTCAGACAAATCAGCGCCCTTGAGTCTTTCTATGCCATCATATCCGATGGCCTTCAGTTTCTGAAGACGCTGTTCAAGGCAGTTGTTCCCGCCTTCCCAAACATCAATGCCATAATCTGCAACACCAAACTTAACCATTTCAATTTCTCCTGTCGTTATCCATGCGCGCAATGTCAAATCGCATAAGCTTTCATTACTTTGTTTATTGCCTCTGCAAACTTCTCGATTATTTCATCTTCAACAAGCAGCATATTACCCGTGCATACAAGCTGCCTCTTGTACATCAGATCATCGCAATTAGTAGTGTCGCATTTGACATAATCACTTTCAGGTACATTCCAGACACCCATGCCGTATATGGGATAGCCCCATCCGATGTTGAGATTGACACCTTCAGCTGCCAGGGCCTTGGACACTTCCTCCCTGTCAATGCCGGGCTTCAACTCATTCAGCTGAAGCAGGAAGCAAAGGAAGTAGAAGGCACGTTCGTCATCAACATGGGATGTTTTCTGCAGGCGTATTCCTGAAGTTCCGGCAAGGAGCTGTTCCAACTTGCGGAACTGCTTCATGCGCCTGGCCCTGAGTTCATCCTGATGTGCAAGCTGATCAAGGATGATCGCTGCCTGGAATTCCGTGAATCTGTACTGATGGCACATAAGTCCGTGGGGCGGAGGAACGCCGGGATTGTAAAGGGAATTGCCGATGTGGCTCGCCCTGATGATCTTGTCCGCATAGTCATCACTGTTGGTCGTGCAGCAGCCGCCCTCTCCTGCAGTCATCAGCTTGGACAACTGGAATGAAAAACTGCCGATATCTCCGATGGCTCCCACACCTATGCCATGCTGCTTTGCGCCATGGGCGTGAGCGCAGTCCTCAACTACATGCAATCCATGCTTTTTGGCAATAGCGTTGATTTTGTCCATGTCCGCAACAGCCGAAAACAGATGCACTGGGATTATTGCCTTTGTGCGGGGCGTTATGGCCTCTTCGATTTTTGCCGGATCAATGCACATGGTCTCAGGATCGATGTCCACTATCACAGTCTTTGCCCCTACATACAGAGGAGCCTGCGCTGTTGCCACCCATGACACGCCGGGTACAATCACCTCGTCTCCCTTGCCTACGCCAAGCGCAAGAAGCGCACATTCAAGAGTAGTCGTACCATTGCACATCCATACGGAATGCTTTGCCCCCTGCCAGGCAGCAAAATCTTTCATAAGCTGCTGTTCGTACTTCCTGCATCCGCCCCACAAACCGGAACGATAGATGTCTATCAGCTTTTCCTCAGTCTCTGGATAGGGAACAGGCCATGCGGGCGCATAGCTGCCGGCCTTGTTTTCTCCGAATACTGCCGGTCCTCCATTGATCGCCAATTCAGTCATGATCGTGTAACTCCTTTAAGAAAAGTTATAAAAAAACAATCAATCAAACATGCCTTCCGGCACGGGTGCCACAATATTGTATGTGGGCTTATCTTTCATTGTCATCCTGTACGGATATGCCTCTCCCACTGCATTATACAAGGCCAGAGGCTTGCCGTCTTCAAGAAGAATCCATGGCCGTTCCCTGAGGGAGAAGGGATACTCGTCCGTTACAGTTGTGTAGGCAATGTCATCATAGCGCCAGTCAAGACCATTGGTGGCGACAAAATGACATCCCTGATTTTCCTCGCCGCATATTTTTCCCAGCATGTCCTTTGCCAGCATGTGATATGTACCCTTTTCATCCAGCCAGATACATGGATCCTCTATTTCAGGATACAGTGAATCTGGAGCTCCGAAAAGCGGAACGGGAGTCACTACCTTGAAAGGTTCGCCAAGAGACGGCGCTATGGCAGCACCGCACATCTGGCCGGAACGGTATGGCCAGGCAAACTTGCGATGAGGCACCAGGGGATCCACATAGTCAGGACCGACATAGCGGCGGGACTTGAATATCACCAATATGGAACCATCTTTGCGAACCACGGCAGTGGGATCGGTCGTGATCGCATCATAGAACGTTCCCGGGCATTTTGGAATTGCCGGCGCATCAAAGCGCTTCCAGGGACCTTTCAGATCATCCGCCACTGCAATGCCAAGCTGCTTGGAATCATGGGCAACTATCTGTATTGCAGGAAAGTTTTCCGGAGTGTCCTCAAGGGCATATCTCATTCCGGTGTACAGCATGAAATACTTGTCCCCGTACTGATACACTACCGGGCAATGGGTGCAGCAGGCATCCCAATACTCAAGCCCTCTTTTTTCAAACACTACCTCCTGAAACTCAAATGGTCCCCAGGGCGTATCACACTGTGCACGCACCACCTGGGAATGGCTTTTCCAAGCATGAAATGTCTTTTCCTGCTTCCAGCGGGAGGCAAACATCTGATATTTACCATCCCTGTCCTTTATGACAGAACCGCACCATACATGGTAGCCCGGCATCTGAAATGAAGGCCTTATCCCGCTGTTTATCATTTTTTTATCATGGCAGCAGCAACTGCCTGTCATGGAAAATGCACAAGTCATACCCGTATATCTTTTAGATTTTATTCCAAACAATAAATGAAATGCGTAATTGACAGGTAAAAACCACCTTGAACGCAAACATAGGCATAATGTAGCTTATTCAATGTGAAAACAAACTGGAAAATCAAAAAATCTGCATTTCCGCCCCATAACTTTTCATCCCGGTAGTTCCTGCTGAAAAATAAATGCAGACATAGCACAGTGCGGCAGAAAATGATTTTGCAGAATCTGGCATTTTCGACAGCCATGACAGATGATGATTTTAAATGCAAGTTTTCAACAGGACTTGCGGTATTTGGCACTGTGGATGAAAGGCAGTTATCATTCTGCACATGTTCTGTGCACCATTGCACAAAACATGTGCACCTTTACCACTCATGTATGATTTTTTCACCTGAATATGTTTTGGCATGTGCTTTGCATTGTATGTCATGAAAGTCCGCATTAAAACAATTCAGGAGAGATTAATGTACATGCGCTTTACATTGCTGGAACTTCTTGCCACCATTATGATCATTGCAGTGCTCGCCGCCCTGCTTCTGCCATCGGTTTCCAGAGCTGGAAACCGAAGTAAAATGATAGGCTGCAGATCATTGCTGAGACAATACGCCCTGGCAACTTCCATGTATGCAGACGATTCAGATGACATATTTCCTGACATACGCAAATACCTTGAGCCGGAATACGGATTTTTCAGATACTTGGGTGCTTCTGATATTCCGGATGAGACGCTCACACGGTGCCCGGGTGACGGAACAACAGAAAACCTGGGCAGAATTGGAATATGCCGGATAAATGGAAAGACAATAAAAACCTCCATAGGAGGTACCGTTAATCTGTCGGACTCAAGTTCGGCAACATCAGGCGGAAAAAGATTTTTCATTCAGTCAAGAAAGGATCCTTATCTCAACAGTAATCCATCAAAACGCTGTCAATGGACGGACAGCCAGAACAGAAATTCCCAAACAGGATGCCATGCCATGAGCATAGGAAGAGGATACGGAAAGGAAAGTACTTATCTTGCTGAATATGTCTTCAGGCATACGGGAAACACATCAAACGGTGCATTCTGCGACGGTCATGTGTCACATATAAAAATAGCCGGGGGCAGTCTTCCTGTGAATATGGGCCATGATATTGCCGGAGTCTGGCAATTTCCCGGCAACTGCACATGGCCCTACGGTCCCCGACAGGGACCGCCTGATTTTCCGGCAACAAAAATGCAGCAGGGAGTATCATTCTGAAAAAGGAGATCAAAAATGGGGAAAAAACTTATAATTTCTATGAACAGCGTTTCAAAAAAGTACAAAAGCGGCAAGGAAACTATCATGGCTGTGGACAATATTTCGCTGGATATAAACAGAGGGGATTTCATGTCGATATGCGGTGTCAGCGGTTCAGGGAAAACAACCCTGCTGAACATGCTGGCAGGAATGATAGAACCTACGGAAGGAAGTGTGGTATTCAATGGAAAAATAGACCTTGCAAAGATGTCAGAATCCAGAAGGACAGCCTTCAGAAGAAGAAACATAGGAATGGTCTTTCAGGATCTGAACCTTGTTTCAAACATGACGGCAAGGGAAAACATACTGTTTCCATTGTTTTTGAATAAAATCAGCATAGACTCCAAAGTGGAGGCAAAACTTGGTGAACTTATGAAAAGGCTTGGAATAGTTCACATTGCCAAAAGATACCCGTGGGAAATGTCCAGGGGAGAACAGCAGCGCACCGCCATAGCAAGGGCGATATTCACTGCTGAAATACGGGAAGACAAAAACGCAGTTTTACTTGCGGATGAACCAAGTGGTCACCTTGACGCACAAAACAGCGAAATAATAGGCAGCATATTCAAAAGCCTCAATAACGATGGCAGGACCATAATTCTTGCCACCCATGACAGTTCATTGGCTGAAAAAGCCAGAACAAGATTTGAATTATACAATGGCAAACTTCGTTTCGGGTAAATACGATGACTGCCGTACTTAAATTGCTTGCCAGTTCACTGCGCTCTGAAAAGTCCCTCCATGTCTTTACTATCGGAGCGGCTGCTGCATCCGCCGCGCTTATGATGTTCTTTCTGGCAAAAGTTCCCGATTCTGCCTCAGCACACAGGCAGCATAGATCTTTCAGCACATTCAGCTTCGGATTCGGAGCAAATGCAGGCATGAACAAATCGGGTACTGCAGAAAAAAACATTGAACATAAGGGCAATAATTCCATTGCGTTCACAGGAGAAATAAGGGCCGTATCTCTTTTTGCCGCCCTGTCATCCTTCTTTGTGCTTTTTGCCGCTCAGTTCATGGCAATGGAGAAACAGCGTCCCATGCTGCAGACATTGGGAATGATGGGTTTTCCACGCGGAGGCATATTTATTTTTCTCATGCTCGAATCGGCAATACTTTCCATTGCCGGAAGCGCAATTGGAACAATCACAGGAACAGCATTAGCCTGTCTTGACGGATATGATCTGCTGAATGCTGCCGTGGCAGGACATTTTTCAGCAATCTGCCTTTTTTCCATCATCTGCACTATCATATCCATGCAGCTGTCAGCCATTGTTCCGGCCCTGGCTTCAACCATAAAAGCTTCATATCCCTCAAAGAAATCCTTTCATTCAAGAACAGACCCGGGAATCTTCCTGATGTTCGGTGCTGCAGGTCTTGCACTTCTTATTGCCGTTCCGCTATTGTGTTACATTCCGTCATTTGACGGCAATATTAAGATTATCCTGTTTTCCACAGCAGGAACATTTCTAATGTTTACCGGCCTGGCACTGCTCACGCCGTTTCTTGTCATGACTGCGGAGGCCCTTGCAACTCCTGCATCCGCATACATTCTGGGAATACCCCATCTTGCAATAAAACACTGTGCATCCTCAAGGCAATGGCGCACCTGGCTTGTCACTCTTTCCATGTCTGTCGGACTGGGACTGTATACGGCATTGCAGATATGGTGTTCATCCATGCTTGCCATGTTTGAAGTACCATCATACGTCCCCGACATGATGGTCAGATTTCATGACAGCCTGGCAGGAAAGGAAACAGAAAAAATACTTGTTGACTGCCCGGGAATTGTTATTTCATCCATGGTAAAAGCCGCCCTGGCACAACCCGGACTTGACCGTTCAGTGGCGGAAAAAATGAAAAAAGCCAACGCCATGGGAGAGAATACAGTGGTAATGGGAATAACTGAACAGTCAAGAACAATGCTGCACTCAATGGAATATACAGCGGGTACACTGGATGATGTGATTGAAGGATTCATGCACGACAAAAATATATGCATAATACCGGATACCCTTGCCTATCACGGAGGATTATCCCAGGGAGACAGTCTGCGCCTGAAAAAAACGGATTCAGACAACGAACTGACCGAATACAAAATAGCAGCTGTTGCAAGGTTTCCCTGGATATGGTTTTCAAAGTATTCCGGTGTAAGGATAAAATATCCGCGTACATCGGCCCTTGTATTTGTCCCCCATGATTCCGCCGTAGAAAATCTCAATGCAGTCAAAGACACTTTCTACATGTTCAACATTGAAAAAAACATGTCCCCGGAGCAAATCAAAGAACATATACGCAGAGAGGCAGCCAATCTGGCAAAGACAAAAAAAAACATAAGCAAAGCATATTCTGGAGGAATGCGCCATGACTCCGGCATAAACAGGTACTATGTTCAAATATGCGGCAGGGATGAAATGAACAAAAGTCTTTTCCAAAGGGCAGATTCAGTAATAGATTCAATGTCCGCAATGCCATTGGCAGCACTTGCATTTGCAATAAGCGCCCTTATGTGCGCTATGTGTTCATCGGTCATATCACGCAAAAAGGAGTTTCATTTGCTGCACGCCATAGGCGCAGACAAAGGCATGATGGCAAAAACGGTACTGGCGGAGGCTATTGTCATAGGGATCTGCGCCTGCGCCTTGAGTCTTGCCGCCGGCATATTCTACGGAGCAATGGCATGCCGCATGGTCGACAGTTCCCCCGTATTCGGCGTGACTGCCCCCAAAATGATATTTCCCTCAGGCAGAATATTACCCGGATATCTGGCGGCTATCGTACTATCGACAATGACAGGTATTGTCTTTTCCATGCACAAAAGCATAAGACATCCCATGGAATAATAAAAAACTGGCCCGGGGCTCCCGGCCTTTCCCATTCTGCAGGGATAAAAACGACAGTCATATCAGGTTCTGCTGCAGTTTTTTGGTCAATTACCTGCTGAACAAGTAAAAATAAATCCCGCAACGCAGCCGCTTACCCGGCAATGGCATTGCCCCTCAAACTGCTTTTACATACCGGAATGGCTTTTCGTATGGCGTTTAACATCTAAGCTATGCGAAAACATATTCAATGACAAATCACGATCATAAGCATTGGAGTTGACGATATTTTCCGGGAGAAATGCCATATCGTTTAGAGAACATTGCAATGAAATGGCTTGTATCGCAAAAGCCGCAAGTATCAGCTATATCTTTCAGACTTGATTCTGTAGTTGTAAGTATCTGATGTGCGTATTCAAGTCGTTTACGCAGCAAATAGTCAGTCGGGGTATATCCTGTCAGTTTTTTGAAATGCCTGTAGAATGTGCATATTGACATATGACACATCCGGGCAAGACTTTCCATTTTTATATTTTCACAGAAATTCAGGTTTATGTACTGCAATGCCGGATTTGCAAGAAAGCCTTTCGTAGCAGAATCGAAGTAAATCTCCTCAGCCCTGGCTATTTCCACGAACAAGGCAAGAAAAAGTCCGAATGCGCATAGATGTTTTCCCGGCATGTCGCTGGACAGCTGTTCCTCAAACTTGCCTGTAAGATTATGGATGATTTTAAGTCTTTTTTCATCAAGATGCAGAATAGGTTTTTCAGGGTTCGGGGATTGGTATGCAATATCAAAGAAATGCTCAAGGCATTTCAAATTATATCCGTCCAAAGGAGGTATTGGCAAATAAGTTGGATTGTAGATGATATTGGTCAAAGTCAGACGCCCTGTATTTTCGTAGGCATGGACAGTATCGGAATGCAGCAGAAGCACATCCCCCCGGACAATGGGATGGCTTTTTCCATTTGCCCAATGCAAGGTGTTTGAACCAGCGCTTGTTATGATTGCAACTTCCGAACAATCATGGGAATGAAAGCGAAGGTTACAATTTTGCCCCCGTTTTATTCGCTTTATGGCCAGGCGGAGATGTTCCAGACGGGATGGATATTCATCCAGACGATATAAACTTGTTGAATTTCCCATGGTAAAGATTTTCTATTTGATTGTAATTAACAATTGATAAAATTATAATTAATTATGATATAATTATTATATTGTATATAACCCCAAATGCAATATATTATTCAAGATTATTTTTAAAAAAAACAACTTGGATCAGACTTTCGCATTTCCAAGGGGTTTAATACATTTTCACATAGGAATTAAGCTTAAAAAAGGGTAAAAGAAGACAATGAAAAAAAGAGAGAAGAAAACAATGAAAAAAAGACAAGCTTTCACATTGATCGAGCTTTTAGTCGTCATCGCCATAATTGCCATTCTGGCGGCCATGCTGCTGCCGGCATTGAGCAAAGCCCGGGAGAAAGCACGCCAGATTGCATGTATAAACAATATGAAGCAAATTGTTCTTGCACATTCGCTCTACGCAGATGACAATGATGACGGGCTGACCTACATATCCAGCGGAACATACAAGACCACATATAACATGCCTGATGGTTCAAAGCGTTCCAACAGCATCATCCTGTGGCCGACAAATATTTATCCCTATGTAAGCGATGTCAAGGCATATAATTGCCCAAGTTGTCCGGAAACACAATGGACCGGAGACTGGGCCGGTCAGGTCCAGATGAATTTTGGCATGAATACCATTGTCGGCAATGTCAAGCGTCTTCAGTTTGTTAATCCCACATCTTGCATGGTCAACATAGATGCTGCCAAAACACAAACGAATGAAAATTCCTACAACATAGACAAAATTGACTTTATCACCGTCCACGGCAGGCATGATTACAAGCCAAGTGTCGGATACATTGACGGACACGCGCAGAATGTGTCCATGTCCCAGATTCCCACGCGCTCCAACAGCTCCAGATTCTGGCATTATGCGCCGACAGGAACTGTCGTTGATTAACAGGAGACACAACCATGAAAAAACTGACTGTTTCCTTATTATTGCTTTTACTGACTCTAACAGGCTATGCTCTTGACAGCAAAGCCAGATGGATCTGGCGTGGAGGAAGCAAGCCAGCAAATGGTGAAGTTCTCTATCTGAGGACTGTTTTAAACCTCAAAACAGTACCCGAAAGCGGTTTTATAAATGTTGTTGGTGATGATGCATTCACCTTCTACCTCAATGGAGAAAAACTGCTGCAAGGGGGTTTCAAGACAGAAAAGATCAATGCAACGAAACTCAAGGCAGGCGATAATGTACTTGCTGCCAGAGTTAAAAACGACCGATACAACGCAGGACTTCTCGTATATGGAGAAATTCAACTGAAGGATACAAGCCTGAAAATCTTCACTGATCGAAACTGGAAAGTTTTCCTTCCGGCAAAATCAAAGGATTGCAATGGATGGGAAAAAAACGGTTTTAACGATGACTCCTGGGAAAATGCGGTGGAAATATGCGGCGTGACAGATACTTCCGTCTGGAAACCCCTGATTAAAATCAATGATTTCCTTACCAGAGAAGAATGGACTTTTGAAAGAGATAAACAACTCCAGCTCATAAACGAAATAAAGGCTGATACCACCGCCATAAAAACGCTGCTTGCCGGAGAAAAACGCCCCGAAAGCGTGGAGTTCACACGCATAAACAATGTGCCTTTCATCAATATTGACAACGGCAGAAAACTGCTTTCCGCGCCATATATCAATTCCAGCAGCTATAAGACAAGCGACCCGTTGAACTATAGAAGACTGAAGCGATATGGGAATGTCGGATATGATGTCGCCATGTTCCGTATCAGCATGGCGGAAATCTGGAAGAAAGACGGCAAGACCGACACAGTTTCCACGGAGGAATCCTTGCTTCGCCTTCTTGCTGCGTTCCCTAAAGCATACATTATCGCAAATGTTTCCGTGGATCCTCCCAAGTGGTTCCTTGATGAGTATCCAGACGAGCTTATCGGCTATGCTGCCAATTCAAAGCTTACAGACAAGGGCGATGTGAAGAAATCCCCTGTCAGGCGTCCTTCGATGGCCTCTGAAAAATGGATGAAAATGGCTGGAGAAGCCTTGGCTGAAATCATTGAAAAAATCGAGCGCAGCGAAGGTGGAAAGAGAATAATCGCCTATCATGTCAACTATGGTGTATACGCTGAATGGCACTACTATGGCATGTATGATCAGTTGCCCGATACAGGTCAGGCAATGCAGAAGGCATGGAAAAAATACCTTAAGCAAAAATATGGCAGCAATGAAAAATTGCAGAGTGCCTGGAAGGACAGGAATGTCACATTTGAAAATGCGAATATTCCCTCTATGGAAAAACGGCTTGAGCAGAAAGACGGCACAATTATACGCGCAGGAAATGATTGCCGCTGCCAGGATTTCTATGATTGCGTGGCAAAAGCAGTCAATGAATGTCAGACTTTCTTCAACAAGACTGTAAGGGCAGCCAGCATAAATCATCCTATTATCGGTAATTACAGCGGGTATTTCTTTTGGATGCCCTACCCCGCCGTTGGCTGGCATTTGCGCACACCGGAAATGCTTCAATCAGAACAAGTCATAGACTTCCAGACTTCCCCCTTCAGCTATGGCCACAGGGCCAGTGGTTCAAGCGGTCTGCCAAGATCAGTTCTTGAATCCTATGCCATCAATGGCAAAGTCGGTCTGCTTGAAGCGGACAACAGAACCCATCAGGCATTCATCAGCACACGCGGGCAGAAACTGGCAGATTCCGTGGGGCAGATTTCGCGGGAGTTCTGCAATTCACTTACCAGAGGGGCAGCCTTGTGGTATTTTGACTTTGCAAACGGATGGTACGATTATCCGGAATATGAGGCTCTCTTTAAACAATTTCTTGCAATTTGGCGTGAAAAGCCAGATGCTGCAAGGATTTCTGAAATTGCAGGTGTATGCGACTTTGAAAGCGCGTCATATCATACCGCGGCTGTGGAACCGAATGAGTTCACCAAAAAAATAATAAGCGAGACAGCCAATGAAATGCATTATACGGGAGCACCATTTGATACAATACTTGTGGAAGATTTAGCGAATCCTGAAACTCCGCACTACAAGATCTATGTGTTCTACAATCTTGTTCATGTCACTCCTGAAAAATTGAAAGCAATCAAGGATCTTGTCAATCGGGGTGCATTACTTGTCTTTATTTGCTCACCCGACCTTGAGCCCGTGTTCAAAAACAATCCCAATGTCATTTTTACCGGGAACAAGCCCATTAAAAGAAATGAATTGCGCGAGCTTGTGAAGAAGAAGGGCATACACATCTATACTGACGATGCTAAATCAGTTCTCTTTGCATCCAGAGGGCTTGTGGGCATACATCGCAGTGCAGCTGGAAATGCGGAAATAAAACTGCCGAAACTTCCTGCCAGAATACAGCAGATACTGCCCGTACGAAAGGATTTCGCCCCAACAAAATCCATAAAGTACAATCATACGGAATGCGGTTCTTCGCTTTTCAGGATTGAATATTAAAAGACCAGAACAGCTCTTACGGCACAAAAAAAAGGTTGGAACAATATTTTCTGACTTGTCTGAACGGCAGCAGGAGTGGAAAACTCTTTTTCCTTAATATCCATGGATAAAAAGTCCACCCTGCTGTACCAACCGACACATACTACCTCAAAAATCTCTGATCAGTGCCAGTCTGTTAATTCATAATTTCATTATTTTTACTTAAAATTATAGAGGTAATTTCAAAAAACAGCGCGAAATGTGCAATGAAATGGATGCTGTGTCCAAGGCAACGATCCGGAGCCACATTTTCGTGCAGAGAAAAGCACTGTCGACGCCGATGCATTCATGCCAACGCGCATTTCAATGACAGTTTTTAAATTACCTCACTATTTATCTCTTTCTTAACTATATCAGTTGCTTTCATTTGTTTACTTTGCCTTTTAGGAATTTTCTGTTTCCCATTCCCTATGTGAATGCCGGGATTTTTTTATGGTATTTTTTAATTGTCCATTGTCAAATATTCACAATCATGCTACATTAAGGATAATTTCCTTATTTATATAAACGATGTGATCTACGCGTGCGTTCACGCAGAAAACGATCATATCAGAAAGTCACAGGAGCATAGACATGGTTAAGGACAAAGAACATTTCACTGGTGGAAAGACTGAAGGCGGCATCACAAGCTCATACGCAACAGAAGACGGTGTCAAACTTAAGGTCCCCTATTCATTCATGGGCAGCATCTATGACGATGCTGAAAGAAACGCCGCTCTGGCAGCCATGGCACAGGATACATTGACCATGGGACCCAAGACCCAGGAATTCCAGACAAAGTTCGCACAAGCCCACAATGTCAAGTACGCCTTCGCCTGCTCAAACTGCACCACCGGCATGCATGTTGTCACACAGATTTTTGACATCAAGCCCGGAGACGAAGTCATCGTAACACCCAATACCTTCGTTGCTACTTCTCTGGCCATCCTCAAGGAAGGCGGCACACCTGTCTTTGCTGACATTGACCCACGCACTTTCAATATCGACCCCGAAGAAGTCGCCAAGAAAGTCACCAACAAGACAAAGGCCATCTATGTAGTCCACTATGCCGGACTTATGGTTGACATGGATCCCATCATGGAAATCGCCGCAAAGTACAACCTGCGCGTTCTTGAAGACTGCGCACATGCAACTGGCGCATCCTACAAGGGGCGCTTTGCCGGAAGCATAGGCGATGCAGGCGCATTCTCCTTCCATTCACTGAAGAACATCACCACATGCGGCGAAGGCGGCATGATCACCACAAACCGCGATGACTATGTCCACGCGATCCAGAACCTGCGCTGCATGAACAACAATGTAGCATGGGCAAACGCCAAGAACGAATGGGAATTCGGCAACAGCATCACCTGCAAGAAGAACAGCAACCTCGAATACTGGCTCCCCGCCCACTTCGATGTGCTCCCCTACAACGGCCACTGGGGCAGCAACTACCGCATGAACGAAATCCAGGCTGCAGTCGGCTGCTGCCAGTTGGACAAGCTGGACATGCTCACCGAAAAGCGCCGTGAGATCGGTCACAAGATCACCAAGGGTCTGGAAGGCGTCACAGGAATCGAGACTGTATACGAGCCGGATTACGCAAAGCACGTGTTCCATCTCTACACAATCTGCGTCAATGAAAAGGAACTGGGTGGCAGCCGTGACGAATTCATGCGCGTACTCTACGAAGAAGAAGGCGTCCAGGGCATTCTCCACTATCAGCCCACCTTCCACTTCACAGGTCTCCGCATGATGGGCTATGACCCGAACCAGTGCCCGCTGGCCAGCGAGTTCTTCTACAAGCGTGAACTCAACCTCCCGATGCACCCCAGGCTGACTGATGAAGATATCGAGAATATGATCACCGGTATCAAGAACGCAGCCGCCAAGGTTCGCCGGCGCCACTGCAAGGCATAACAATTAAGGCATTATGCCAAATATCCGGGCTGCCCGCAAGGGTGGCCCGTTTTTCTTTAAAAACGGTACAGCAAACATCTTCGGAAAATGCAAATACCGGAGGATTGAGATGAAATACCTTGAAATGCTTCCCAGGCAGATACGCAAAGCCATAGACAGCAATGTACCCGTGGTTCTCCCCATAGGTGTCATTGAATATCATGCGGAGCATCTACCGGTGGGAGTTGATACTTTTGTCTGCCAGGAAGTAATACGCCGTGTTGAGAAAAAACATCCGGAAATGGTTGTGCTTCCAACTTTCTACTACGGTTCAGCCTCATACGCCGTGGCCAAGCCAGAGCGCAACGGTTCAGTCCAGGTCGACAGTGCGAAAATAATCCCTATGGCGGAGGAGATATTCACCGGTCTTCTGCGGGTGGGCTTCCGCAACATACACTGCTTCATTGCCCATCAGGACGAAGAGTTTGAACAGGGAATGCCCACGGATCTGGCCTTCCGCACTGCAGGCAGAAGAGTCATATTCAACTGGCTGGAAAAAGAGACAGGAGAAGGATGGTGGGGAACTGAACAGTACAGCAACTACTATTCAGGCAGCAACAATCCGTTTCACTGGATAATGATGCATCCGGTCAAGTTTCTTCCGGAGGATGACGGAACACGCTTTGAAACAGACCATGCCGGCTTGAACGAAACATCCCAGATGCTTGTCATAAATCCCGGTCTGGTCGAAAAAGAGCGCATTGACGGCACATTATGGTATGCCAAACCGGGAAAGGACGCAACGGCCGAATACGGTGAGGCATCTCTTGATTCCTGTGCCAAAATGGCGGAAAGAATACTCTTCGGAAAAGAATGAACCCTGAAAATTAACAAAAATCAACTGACAATCAAAAGCAAGGAAACAGACTGCCATGAAATACCTTGAAATGCTGCCCTACCAGATACGCGAAGCCATAGATACAAATGTTCCTGTCGTGCTTCCCATAGGAGTAATTGAATACCATGCGGAGCATCTTCCCGTCGGAGTTGACACATTCGTATGCCAGGAAGTCATACGCAGGGTTGAAAAGAAACATCCTGAAATGGTCGTACTTCCCACATTCTACTATGGTTCAGCATCATACGCCGTGTCGAATCCGGAACGCAAGGGTTCAGTGCAGGTTGACAGCGCAAAAATAATACCTGTGGCAGAAGACATATTCACAGGCCTGCTCAGAGTTGGATTCCGCAACATACACTGCTTCATTGCCCATCAGGGAGAGGAGTTCGAGCAGGGAATGCCCACGGACCTGGCCTTCAGGACAGCCGGAAGAAGAGTCATATTCAACTGGCTTGAAAAAGAGACCGGTGAAGGCTGGTGGGGAACTGAGCAGTTCAGCGATTATTATTCAGGGGACAACAACCCGTTCCACTGGATAATGATGCACACGATCAAATGCCTTCCCGAAGATGCCGGCATAAAGTTCAACGGAGACCATGCGGGAAAGAACGAGACTTCCCAAATGATGGTCATCAATCCTAAACTGGTTGAAAAGGAACGCATTGACGGAACAATCTGGTACGCCCGTGCCGGAAAGGAAGCCACAGCAGAATACGGCGAAGGCTCTCTGAACTCCTGCGCACTGATGACTGAAAAAGTCCTGTTCGGATCCATAAAGTAAAATATCGCCATGACCAGGGAAAAAAACTACGATTTCCGCGCCAGGCACTGGCAGGTGCACAAGCCCGGAAGACGGGACGGGGAAAGAACGCCGCTGGACAACGAAATTGTCCTGGATGAAAGCTGGATGCTGGGATTTCCGCAGGATGCGGACATTGTGATGATAAACGCAATGAACGATTTCCAGGACTACATGTTCGTTTCTATGGGAATCTCAATGAAACTTACCCACACCAGAGGGGAAAATGTCCTCTGGATGGAAAAATCCCCTGCACGGAAACGTGGTTTTGATCTTCTGGTCGAAGACAATGCCGTGACTGTAAGCACAGCTCCGGTGGACGCATTCAAGGCAATAGTCTATCTGGAGGACATGATGAACCTGGAAGGTGCGCCGGTACTGGAAAAAGGGAATTTTGACAGGACACCCATATACAACAATATAAGCGTTCATTCAGGAAGCGGCATTGACGACTATTGCGACAATGAGCTGCGGGCCGTAGTGCATGCCGGATATGATGGAATATACATCATGGTAAGAGACTATGATGTCACCGAGGCCGGACCTGCAAACATAAATGACATTATGCAGAGGGCAGCCGGATTCGGCATCAAGTCTTTCATCTACAACTACATGGAATGCTTCCATCACCCGGACGAGGAAAATGTGCAGCACTTCTTCGATGAGATGTACGGTGAAATGTTCCGCAGATATCCTCTTGCTGCAGGAATATTCATGGGCGGCGAATCTCTCAGTTTCCCCAGCAAGGATCCGCACACATCAGGAAAGCCTTACAGAGAAAGTGTAATAGACGGCATTCCGGACACCCGTCCAAGCCCGGGCTGGTATCCATGCTGCGACTATCCGGCATACCTGGAGTGCATACGAAAGGCAATACACGCTGTCAATCCGGATGCGGAAGTGATATGGGAGACCTACAACTGGGGATATGCACCACTGGACATACGGAAAAAGTTTCTTGAGTCAATGCCGGAAAAACTGACCCTGAGCGTGACATACGAGATCTTCGCCGACAGGCGCCTTGAAGGAATGCACACACCGGTCATGGACTATACGATTTCAGCAACTGAACCGGGATTCTACTTCACCAGCGAATGCAGCGAAGCCAAAAGGCTCGGACTTCCGCTCAGCGTCAACTGCAATGTTGCGGGCATAGCCTGGGACTTCGGCGTAGTACCATACGTTCCTGTACCGGAGCGCTGGCTGAAGCGCAGCCGAAGAATACGCCAGGCCCACTATGAATGGAATGTATCAAGCCTGTATGCAACACATCACTACGGATACTGGAACTCCATTGCAGCGGATATAGTAAAATGGACATGCTGGGACGGATACGAGCCGGACTACGAGCAGCTCCTGCGCAAGGCGGCTGTCAGGGACTACGGCAGGGAAAATGCTGACGCCGTTCTCAAGGCATGGAAATACTGGAGCGAGGCCATGGACCACTATACGGCGAGCAACGAGGACCAGTACGGCCCCTGGCGGGTTGGCGCATCATACCCCTTTATATTCCAGCCTAACATTACCCGCACCATGTCCCCCAAGGAAATCAGGTTTCCCACTTCCCGCGGAGGACACAGCGGCATAAT
Source organism: Lentisphaeria bacterium (assembly GCA_045606125.1). GTDB lineage: Bacteria > Verrucomicrobiota > Lentisphaeria > Oligosphaerales > Oligosphaeraceae > RGIG3456. The sequence continues at coordinate 18,379 of JAZURH010000162.1, forward strand.
CAAAACATTCTACACGCCATACGAAAACGAAAACCAGACTCCCGGATTTCTCCGCTATCCGGCTGAACTGCGCGCCCTGGAAAGGATGCTTGTCCTCTGGAACAAAGGTCTGGAGGCAGTACAGCAGCTCAAAGGCTTTCCGGAAGGTGACAGACTGGAGGCACTGGGGCATTTCATACGCAATTCCATAAACACAACCATGCACATCAAGCAGTGGTGGATACTCAACATGAAAATGCAGACCAGTTCCACCCGGGAAGAAGCACTTGCAATACTTGACGAAATCGAGAGTCTGGCGTACATTGAAATGGAAAATGCAAAAGATACAATACCTGCCGTTGAAACAGACTCAAGAATAGGCTGGGAACCCACTATGAGATATGTAACGGACAGGTGGCACCTGGAATGGAAAATTCGGCAGCTGGAAGCAGCTCTCCGTGAAATTGCCACATACCGCGGATGCCTGAAACTGTAATCCGGATCCAATGCATACACAGGTAAATAACAAGTCATGAACAGTGAAAAAAACTACGATTTCCGGGCAAGGCACTGGCAGGTTCACAAACCTGGCAGGAGAATAAATGATAGAACGCCTCTTGACAGCGAAATACAATTGGATGAAAGTTGGATGATTGGTTTGCCACAAGATGCAGACATTGTCATGACAAACGCGGTGAAGGATTTTCAGGACTACCTGTTCGTGTCAATGGATATATCTCTGAAACTTACCCGAACCAGAGGTTCTAAAGTCATCTGGATGGAAAGATCAGCAAAACGCAGACGCGGATTCGATCTTGCAGTAGAGGAAAATGCCATTACAATCTCCACAGTGCCGCAGGACGCATTCAAGGCAGTAGTGCACTTGGAAGACATCATGAACCTGGAAGGCGCACCGGTCCTGCCGAAAGGAAACTTTGACAGAACGCCGCTCTACGACCATATAAGCATACATTCAGGAAGGGGAATAGACGACTACTGCGACAGTGAACTGCTTGCCGCAGTCCACGCCGGATACGATGCCATAAACATAATGGTCAAAGCTTTCGATGTTACGGCCGGAGGACCGGACAATATCAACGATATCATGGCCAGAGCAGCAAACTTCGGCATAAAGTCGATCATGTTCAACTATATGGAGTGCTTCCATCATCCGGACGAGGACAATGTACAGCATTTCTTCGATGAAATATACGGTGAACTTTTCAAGCGTTATCCGCTGGCGTCCGGCATAAGGATGGTAGGCGAGTCCCTCAGTTTCCCCAGCAAAGATCCGAACACTTCCGGAAAACCCTACAAGGAAAGCATGACCGACGGCATTCCGGACACGCGCCCCAGCCCCGGATGGTATCCATGCAGCGACTATCCGGCATACCTCGAGTGCATACGGAAAGCCGTACATGCAGTAAAGCCGGATGCCCTGGTTATGTGGAGTACCTACAACTGGGGATATGCCCCTCTGGATAAACGAAAGAAATTTCTGGAAAATCTGCCTGAAAACATACTGCTTCTGGTTACCTACGAAATATTTTCGAAGCGTGAATTGGAGGGGATGCAGACTCCCGTTATGGACTACACGATTTCATCAACTGAACCGGGATACTATTTCACCAGCGAATGCGAAGAAGCCAAAAAGCTGGGCATACCCATCTGCGCCAACTGCAATGTAGCTGGCATAGCCTGGGACTTCGGAGTAGTTCCGTATGTTCCGGTTCCGGAACGCTGGCTTGCACGCTGCCGCAGACTGCGCCGGGCACACTATGACTGGGGCGTGGAGAGCCTGTACGCCACGCATCACTACGGATACTGGAACTGCATTGTGGCGGACATAGTTAAGTGGTCAAGCTGGGACGGATTCGAGCCGGACTACAATGAACTTTTAAGAAAGGCGGCAATAAGGGACTACGGCAGGGAAAATGCAGATGCCGTGCTCAAAGCATGGAAATACTGGAGCGAAGCAATGGATCATTACACCGCAAGCAACGAGGACCAGTACGGTCCTTGGAGGGTGGGTGCCTCCTATCCATTCATATTCCAGCCAAATATAACGCGCACCATGTCCCCCAAGGAAATAAAGTTCCCCACAGAACCCAATGCTCATTTCGGCAGCAACATAATCAAAACATTCTACACACCATACGAAAACGAGAACCAGACTCCCGGATTCCTCCGCTATCCGGCGGAACTGCGGGCGCTGCAAAAAATGCTTGACCTGTGGAACAAGGGACTTGAAGCAGTACAGCAGCTGAAAGGCACGCCTGAAGGCGGCAGACTGGAAGCCCTGGGACATTTTATCCGCAATTCCATACACACGACAATGCACATCAAGCAGTGGTGGCTCCTCAATATGAAAATGCAGACCTGCACTTCAAAGGAAGAGGCACTTGCGGTACTTGATGAAATAGAGAAATTGGCATATATGGAAATAGAAAATGCAAGGGACACCATCCCCGCCGTGGAGACGGACTCCAGAATAGGATGGGAACCCAGCATGAAATATGTCACGGACAAATGGCATTTGGAATGGAAAATCAGGCAGGTGGAAGCTGCACTCAGGGAAATTGCAACCTACCGGGGATGCCTGAATCTTTGACATACATAAAAAAACATAATCATCTCAAAGGCAGAAGAAAATGACAAAAGAAAAAAACTATGATTTCCGCGCCAGGCATTGGCAGATCCACAAGCCGGGAAGGCGTTTTGACGAAAGAGTCCCACTGGACAGCGAAATAATAATAGATGAAAACTGGAAACTGGGCTTTGCCGAAGATTCCGACATCGTCATCGTAAACGCAATGAATGACTTTCAGGACTACCTCTTTGTCTCAATGGGAATATCCCTGAAAATAACACGCACCAAAGGTGAAAAAGTCATCTGGATGGAAGAATCCGCTACAAGGAAAAAAGGTTTTGACCTTACAGTTGAAGACAATGCGGTAATCATCAGCACATTCCCCATGGACGCATTCAAGGCAGTTGTCCACATGGAGGACATTATGAACCTGGAAGGTGCGCCCATACTGCAAAAAGGAACCTTTGACCGCACGCCCATATACAACAACATAAGCATACATTCCGGCAGTGGTATCGACGATTACTGCGACAATGAACTTCTGGCAGCTGTGCATGCAGGATACGATGCCATAAACATAATGGTCAAAGACTTCGATGTAACGGCTGCCGGACCGGCGAACATAAATGACATCATTGAACGGGCTGCAAGATTCGGTATCAAATCCGTACTGTTCAACTATATGGAATGCTATCATCATCCGGACGAGGATAATGTGCAGCACTACTTTGATGAGATCTACGGCGAACTTTTCCGCCGTTATCCCAAGGCAGTCGGAATAGGCATGTGCGGCGAATCTCTCAGTTTTCCCAGCAAGGATCCACATACTTCAGGAAAACTCTACAAGAAAAGCGTCATAGACGGAATACCGGACACCAGGCCCAGCCCCGGATGGTATCCCTGCTGCGACTATCCCGCATATCTTGAATGCATACGCAAAGCTGTTCATGCAGTAAAACCGGAGGCAAATGTTGGCTGGAGCACCTACAACTGGGGATATGCGCCTCTGGATATCAGAAAGAAGTTTCTGGAATCAATGCCTGAGAATATCTCCCTCAGCGTGACCTACGAAATCTTCTCCAAGCGTGAACTTGAAGGCTTGAAGACTCCCGTTATGGACTATACGATCTCTGCCAAGGATCCCGGCTACTATTTCCTCAGCGAATGCGAAGAAGCGCACAAACTGGGCATTCCCCTGAGCGCCAACTGCAACATCGCCGGCATAGCCTGGGACTTCGGCGTGGTTCCCTATGTTCCAGTTCCGGAACGCTGGCTTGCACGCTGCCGCAGACTCCGCCAGGCACATTACGAATGGGGAGTCAACAGTCTCTATGCCACCCATCACTACGGATACTGGAACTGCATCACTGCAGATATCGTGAAATGGACAAGCTGGGATGGTTTCGAGCCGGACTACGATGAACTTTTCAGAAAGGCGGCAATACGCGACTACGGCAAAGACAACGCAGATGCGGTCCTCAAGGCATGGAAATGCTGGAGCGAGGCAATGGACCACTACACCGCAAGCAACGAGGACCAGTACGGTCCCTGGAGAGTTGGAGCGTCCTATCCCTTCATATTCCAGCCCAATATCACCCGCACAATGTCACCTAAGGAAATAAAGTTCCCGACTGCGCCCCACGCCCATTTCGGCAGCAGCATTATCAAGACATTCTATACCCCCTACGAAAATGAAAATCAGACTCCCGGATTCCTTCGCTATCCGGCGGAACTCCGGGCATTGGAAAGAATGCTTGCACTCTGGAATGAAGGTCTTGAGGCTGTCCAGCAGCTCAAGGGCACACCCAATGGAGACAGACTGGAGGCCCTGGGCCACTTCATCCGCAACTCCATACACACTACGATGCATATCAAGCAGTGGTGGATCCTCAACATGAAGATGCAGACCAGCTCCACAAAGGAAGAAGCACTTGCAATTCTCGATGAAATTGAGAAACTGGCCTACATCGAAATAGAAAACGCAAAGGATACAATACCCGCAGTGGAGACAGATTCCAGAATAGGATGGGAACCCAGCATGGAATATGTCACGGACAAATGGCACCTTGAATGGAAGGTACGCCAGGTTGAAGCGGCTCTCAGAGAAATTGCAACTTACAGAGGATGCCTGAAACTCTGAGGACGGGAATAAAAATGAATATTTCAAAATACGCCCTTATACTGCTTGCTTGTGCAGCATGCAATGCAGAAAACATTAAGACGGAGCCCCCCCCGCAGCAGAAGACCAACATTGAAAATAAAACAAATTGCAATGGAGAAGATGTAATGCTTAATAAAATTACTGCCAAAGAAGCCGCTGAGATCCTTGATGAAAAAGGTGCGGCACTTGCTTTCCAGCAGGTTGCGCCATACTCGGAA
>JAZURH010000163.1:0-3196 GCA_045606125.1 Lentisphaeria bacterium
TGGCCTCCGACTTGTGCCATATCTGCTGGGTGAGAAGCATCCTGCCGGAAAGCGCTTGACTGATGTGCAGAAATGTCTGCGCACCGGTGATATTGACGAAGTGGGCGATCCCTTCCACCTGACATTCTTTGAAATGCTGGGAAACTGGTCTCTTGGCGACTATTTCAAGAAAGAGGCCATAACAATGAGCTTCGAGTTCCTGACAAAGGAACTTGGCTTCCTGCCGTCAGAGATAAAGGTCACCTGTTTTGAAGGTGATGACAATGCCCCGAGGGATACAGAGGCTGCCGGAATATGGATGTCTCTGGGAATTCCGGAAAGCAATATTTACTATCTTGGCAAGGAGGACAACTGGTGGGGTCCTGCCGGACAGACCGGTCCCTGCGGACCTGACACGGAGATGTTCGTTCCCCTTGACAGACCTGACTGCGGCCCCGACTGCGGACCGGCCTGCGGCTGCGGAAAGTGGGTGGAAATATGGAATGACGTGTTTATGCAGTACAATAAGACTGCAGAGGGTAAATACGAGCCTCTGGAACATCCCAATGTGGATACGGGAATGGGCGTTGAGCGCGTAACTGCTTTCATGCAGGGTGTGAAGAGCGCCTACGAGACTGAGCTGTTTGCCGGCATATTCAACTGCATCAAAGAGCTTTCCGGAAATCCGGAGGCAGGCAGCGACAGCCGTTCCGCACGCATCGTGGCAGAGCACATGCGTGCCAGTACCTTCCTTATCGGGGATGGGGTGAAGCCTGGCAATGTGGACCAGGGCTATGTGCTGCGCCGTCTCATACGCCGTGCTGTCCGTGAGGCAAGGAAACTTGGCATCACTGAAAACTTTACAACGAAGATTGCCGATGTGGTCATCGCCGAATACAGTGACTTCTATCCTGTGCTGAAGGAAAAAGCGGACTTTATCCGCGGAGAACTGGCACGGGAAGAGGAGCAGTTTGCAAAAACTCTTGAAAACGGCATCAGGGAGTTCAACAAGCTCATTGACAGGATTCCCCCGACTGTAGAACACAAGGTTATCAGCGGCCGGAAGGCCTTCAACCTCTATGAGACATACGGATTCCCGCTTGAACTTACCGTAGAAATGGCGGCGGAAAGAGGGTTCACAGTGGACGAGCCCGGATTCCATGAGGCATACGAAAAGCACCAGCAGCAGTCCCGCGCCGGTGCTGAACAGAAGTTCAAAGGTGGTCTTGCCGATCACTCCGAAAAGACAGCTGCCCTTCACAGTGCGACTCACCTGCTGCATAAGGCGCTGCGCACTGTTCTCAACTGCGATGCGGCTCAGGCTGGTTCAAATATCACGGCGGAGCGTCTGCGTTTCGACTTCACATACGGCGAGAAGATGACTCCTGAGCAGCTCAAGGCGGTTGAAGATCTGGTCAATGAGCAGATTGCAAAAGACATGCCCATCGTGTGTGAGGAAGTAAGTCTTGAAGAAGCGAAGAACCGTGGCGCAATAGGTCTTTTCGAGTCCAAGTACGGTGATGTTGTAAAACTTTACACAATGGGCGATTTCTCCATTGAGATCTGCGGCGGTCCCCATGCACCACGCACCGGCGCACTGGGACATTTCCGCATTCTCAAGGAAGAGAGCAGCAGCCGCGGCGTGCGCCGTATCAAGGCCGTTCTTGAGTAAAAGGTGTTTTTTTAATTACTTTAAAGTATTTGATTTTTTCATGTACCCGGCACCCCCCTGGAAGGGGGGACGCCTCATGTCACAAGGAGAAAAAAATGGCAGTTCCCTTTAAAATTGATTTGAGCAATCAGGTTGCCGTTGTAACAGGCGGCGGTGGTATTCTCTGCAGCATCATGGCCGAGGCCATTGCTGAATGCGGTGCAAAGGTCGCTATCCTTGACCTTAACAAAGAGGCAGCCGACAAGGTGGCAGAGCGCATCAATGCGGCCGGCGGTACAGCAATGGGCGTATCCTGCAATGTGCTGGACAAGGCAAGCATTGAAGAAGCTCAGGCTGAAATCACAGCCAAGTTCGGCGCATGCACCATACTTATCAACGGTGCAGGCGGAAATAACCCCAAGGGGACAACGGACAATGAGACCATGACAATGGCGGATGTAAAGAACACTGATCCCAATGTCAAGACCTTCTTCAACCTGGATCCCAACGGAATCGGCTTTGTCTTCAATCTGAACTTCCTGGGTTCACTGCTTCCCACACAGGTCTTTGCCAAGACCATGGCTGAGACAGGAAAGGGAACCATCGTCAATGTCTCCAGCATGAACGCATTCCGTCCTCTTACGAAGATCCCTGCATACAGTGCTGCAAAGGCTGCTGTCAGCAACTTTACACAGTGGCTGGCCGTTCACCTGGCTCCCATGGGCATCCGCGTCAATGCAATTGCTCCCGGATTCTTCCTCACAAATCAGAACAGGGCTCTGCTGACCAATCCCGACGGATCCCTTACACCCCGCTCCCACAAGATCCTTTCGCATACTCCCATGAACAAGTTTGGCGAACCCGCCGACCTGCTGGGTGCTTTGCTCTGGCTTCTCAGTGATGCCGGTGCCGGATTCGTTACCGGTACAGTCATTCCCATTGACGGCGGTTTCTCCGCTTATTCAGGAGTGTAACATGCTCTATGCCGCCGCGGTGAAGTATCCGTGGCGGCCGAAGGAGGACCGCAAGTTCCGGGGCGTGTATCCGGAATGGTCTTCCGCATTTGCCATGTATTTTTTTCATGCTGAATGTAGAAGGGGTGAAAGTCTGGTTTCCTGTAAGGCGTGGTGTGCTGAACCGCGTCGTAGGAAATGTGCGTGCCGTTGACGGAGTCAGTTTTCATGTGGCAAGGGGCGAGACCCTGGGTCTTGTGGGGGAATCCGGCTGCGGCAAAACCACTTTGTCCCGTGCAATACTGGGACTTGAGCGTATAAGCGCAGGTTCCATATATTTCGGCGGCAGCGATGTGTCGAAAATGGGGGCAGCAGCAATGCGTGCGTTCAGAAGGCATTGCCAGGTGGTGTTTCAGGATCCCTTTTCATCTCTGAATCCCAGGCTTACAATCCTTGACATAGTCGGGGAGGCCATGCTTTGGCACGGAGTTTGCGCCCGCCGGGAAATGGAGGAACGCGTGGTTTCTCTTCTGGCGGAAGTTGGACTTGGCGGAGACTGCATACACAGATATCCTCATGAGTTTTCTGGCGGACAGCGTCAGCGTATTGGCAT
>JAZURH010000164.1:0-2480 GCA_045606125.1 Lentisphaeria bacterium
CCTCTTTCATCGGCAATTTTGGCATTGCCAACTGGATGTTCCGGGATACAAGCCTTGATAAGCGGCGTTTCCCACTGGTATGCAGTTTTACTGCCGCAGGTGAAGAAACTCTGACTTTGAGCATTGCACCGGAATGGGGAACTCTTGCTGAACTTCCGAAATATTCTTCTGTTGATGACGGCTGCTTTGAGTGGAGCCGCAAAGCGTCTTTCAACGGCAATCTGTTCACTGCAAAATCCAGAAATGCAGTGAAAACCATGGAGTTTACACCGGAGCAGTATCTGAAGCTCAAGGGAAGCCTAAAGGCAATGTCAGATGATTTCCGCAGAATGCTTATATTCATACCCGGGGAGAAAAGGGCACTTCCTGATACAGAAAATGATACGGTTGTATTGGAGAGCAGAAGTGACATAGTTCTGGAAAGTGATTCACATTATACACGCACTGATTTGAGTTCCGTTCTTATAAACACCTATAATGGCTTGAAGAGTAATTCTGATTTGGCCATATCCTATTGTCCTGATTTTGAGGAATTGGAGGTTGTTTATGCCAAGGTTTTCAATGGAGACAAGTGTACTGAACTTGATCTTAAGGAATTGAAGGTCATGGATGGCGGATGGACAGCCTCTGCACCCAAGTATCCGCGGCTCAAGACTGTTGTGATAAACTTCCCGTCGGTCAAGGTCGGCAGCATAGTAGAATGCAAGACAGTGCGCAAGTACAGGGGAGACGCTCCATTCTCACTTATGGAAACCTTTGCCGGTTTCAGTCCTGTAATGCGCAAGACAGTGTCCGTCAAGGTGCCGGAGTCATTGGATGTGACATTGGACAAGACGGAAATGGGATATTTCCTGAAAGGGGATGCGCAGAATATCAGTGAAAATGTGGAAAGCGGTAACGGATTCAGGACTTATACCTGGGTTGCCGTGGAACAGAAACCCCTGAAAAGAGAAGTCAATTTGCCTTTGCTGCGCTTTGTCATGCCTACAGTGGCTGTTCATACTGCTTCATGGAAGGATGTGGCTGAAAGGCTTGATACAGTATTGCGTGGCAAGATCAGTGGCGGTAAACGCCTGGCTTCAATTGTGGACAGACTTGCGCCTTATGATAAAATGCGTCAGGTAAGAGCTCTTAAGACATATATATCAAGAAATGTCAGGATCGCCGGTCCCGGACTTGGAGAGATTCCGCTTGATTTTATATGCAGCCCTGAAAAGACCCTTGAGGACGGGTATGGCAGCAGAACCGATACAGCAGTGCTTTATTTTACTCTGTTGAACATGCTTGGCATGGAACCGGAGTTTGTGTTTGCCTCCGGACGTATGATGTCTCCCGAGACTGTGGAAAGAGTCAAGTCCTTTGTGTCCTGGAATACATTCACGGTTCCATTGGTACGCGTTAATGTGGATGGAACATGTGTCTGGCTCAATGATGACGACCAGTACGCTGAATTAGGGACTACCAATTATGACGGACATATTGCACTTTACAGGGATGGTTCAATACAAAATATTGAGCTTGAGGACAGATTCCGCACAAAGGAGAAGACGGACATTGGCATAGAATTGCAGGATAACGGAGATGCCGTGCTGAAAGTTGACATTGTATTGCATGGCAGGAAGCATGCAGATTACAGGGAGCTTTTCGCCGAGCAGACTCCTGAGGAACGCAGGCGTTATCTTCTTGAGCATCTGGCTTCATTCTCGACACTGGCTGTCCCTACCGGTGAACTGGTAACGGATTTTGAAAAGTATCCCGGGCGGATCTTCTATTCCGGGCGTCTTCCACGCCATGCTGTGATTGATGGTGACTATGCCGTCTTGAGGCTTGCCAGTCCTTTTGCCGGTTTGCTTGCAGCAGGGAGTGATGTGAGGACTCTTCCCTATGAAGGAATATCGGACAGCAATTTTGAAAGAAATGTCAGAGTAACATTCCCCCGTGAATATGAAATAGTTCTTGCTCCTGAATCAGAAAGGTCTGATTTCCCCGGAAAGAAGTCCTTTGTTCTTGAGACGGATGCGGAATCCGGCATGGTTGAACTGAAGTACAGTTGCGCTTTATCGCCCTTTATGATAGATGCGAATGAATATGGACGCATCCTGGATTTCAACAGAAGAGCAAGCCATCCTGCGTTCAATGGCCTGGTGCTCAGAAAAAAGAAGTAGGCCGGTTGTTTTATGCCGATAATTGAAAAGTCATCATACAGGGCTCCGTTTTTCTTTTTGAATGCGCATGCTCAGACAATTTGCCCAAGTTATACCAGAAAACTTGAAAAGGTCAACTATACCCGTGAAGCATTCAATGCTCCGGATGGATTGGACATTTACCTTGACTGGTCAAAGGTTGGAGCGGATAATCTTGTAGTCGTAAGCCATGGATTGTGTGGTAATACCGGAAGGCATTATGCTCTCAGCACGGTGAAATCGTTCAACGATGCGGGATGGGATGCGGTGGCATGGAATTACCGGGGAACTGGACAG
>JAZURH010000165.1:0-14292 GCA_045606125.1 Lentisphaeria bacterium
CCGCTTGCCCTCCGACTTCGCCCGACCGCCCTACCCACCCCTCGCGCGCGAGAAATCAATGTCCGACGCCTTTAAGTGAAAATCGGACTCAAAAAAACAATCCTCGTCCGCGATAGATCAATGTCCGACGCCTTTAAGTGAAAATCGGACTCAAAAAAACAATCCTCGTCCGCGATAGATCAATGTCCGACGCCTTTAAGTGAAAATCGGGCTCAAAAACCAACCCTCGCCCGCGATAGATCAATGTACACAGCCTTTAAGTGAAAATAGGACTCAAAAAACAACCCTCACCCGCAAGAAATCAATGTACACAGCCTTTAAGCAAAAATCAGGCTCAAAAACCAACCCTCACCAGCGATAGATCAATGTACACAGCCTTTAAGCAAAAATCGGGCTCAAAAAACAACCCTCACCCGCGAGAGATCAATGTACACAGCCTTTAAGTGAAAATCGGACTCAAAAACAACCCTCTCCCGCGATAGATCAATGTACACAGCCTTTAAGCAAAAATCGGGCTCAAAAACAACCCTCACCCGCGAGAGATCAATTGGGAACAATAAGATTGATGGAAACAATGGAGCTAATAAGAACAAAGTTGACAGAAACAATAAAGAGTGATGGGAGCTTACAGGTCCTGTTAAGCCTGCAGAAGAATAAACGCTGCGGCCTGATTTCAAAAAACATCCGGAATCATGAGATTAAAATGGTTATATGACCAATAACATTTTACAATTTAGAGCTTTTTTGCCGCACATTCCAATTTTTCAGCATGATTTTGTCTGAAGTTATTTGATTGCAGTGGTAAGACTGTTATTTTATCTGAGTAATTATAATATTTTCCGTAATTATACAACCAAAGGAGGAGTCATGAACGAATTAGATGAACTTACCGGTTATGTGAATCCGGCTGGACGCGATGTCAATGTAATAGAAAAGCAGCTTCCCATTACAGTTGGATTCGGCTCGACGCTGTTTGAAATCGCCCTTTGGGTATGCGGCATTCTGCCCGGGCTTATTTTCCTTTTCATGAAAATAGGAGCTCGCAATTATTTCAGCCAGCTTCAGCAGAAACTGCAGGCTGACGCCTCTCAGATCGACAACTACCTTGAACAGCGTGTGCAGATCCTGCAGAATGTGGCACCTCTTGTATCAAAGGCAATAGACTTGGACAAGGATGTGATGAAGTCCGTGGCGGCATTCCGCGGCGGACACGGGCTCAGCGATGCGGACCGCAGCACGGTAGCCAGCAACATAGATGCCTCATTCGCCCGCCTCTTCCCCCAGGTCGAAGCATATCCGGAACTCAAGGCTCACGCAGCAATAGCCAGCGCAATGCAGCAGAACAGCTATCTGCAGAAAGAAATAACAGCCGCGCGCACACTTTACAATGATACAGTTGCGCAGTGGAACAGGGATGTCTACGAATGGCCCACCAAAATGATAGTGGCAGCCCGTGCCGGATATACCACCCGCATACCCTTCTCCGCATCGGCTGAAGTTAAAGCTCAGGCAAGGAGCACCTTCTTTTGATAGAAGACGTACATGAACCTCTGGAACTTTACGCAGGGCGTTTCAAGCAGCAATTTGCTGAAAACGCCGCTGCCGCATTCCAGGAGCTTGCAGCTGCGTCCGGTGTAGATGCTGAGCTCAATTCCCGCACTGTAACTGAGCGGAATGCCCATATACTCGCCAGAGATGAAGCTGGCAGCTCCCGCTCACTGTGGGGATTTTTGTATTTCCTTGCCGTATGTATCATGCTGGTGGGACTTTATCCCCTGTTTGATATAGTCTTTGAAATAAATAAGATCGCTGCAGAAAATCGCCCGGTCCTTATTGTATCAGGACTTGTTTCCTCCCTTGGCATGCTGCTGCTTATAATATTTGTGATTCATAAGAAATTCGTGGAAGCCGGGGAAAAAATACAGCTGCATAACAAAGCAGCAAAGGAAAAAGAAAACCAGGCATGGCAGCAAATGGCACCGTTAAACGAATTATATGCATGGGACATTGCACCCAAGCTTATTGAAAAAACTGTGCCAAGGCTGCAGTTTGACAGATATTTCACCTCTGAAAGGCTAAAATGCCTTAAACAACACTACGGCATGGGGGATCTTTGCAATGAAACAAGTTCGATATTGTTTTCCCTCAGCGGAGTAATAAACAGCAATCCTTTTGTTATTGTATCCAGAATCAATCAGATATGGACACAAAAGACATATACGGGAACAAAGACAATACACTGGAAAGAAAGAGAAATAGGATCTGACGGCAAGATGCGGACTGTCCGCAAAAGCGAAGTTCTGTACGCCAGTGTTACAAAGCCGGCACCGGATTATTACAAGGACACCAGCCTTATCTACGGAAATGAAGCTGCCCCCAACTTGAATTTTTCAAGGGTACCATCGGATTTATCCGGTCAGGAAGAAGGTTTTTTCAATAATCTGAGGCGCAGAAGCGAGCTTAAGGAACTGGAGGATTTTTCCCGGAATCTGGAGGATGAGTCCCAGTATACCATGATGGCAAACAAGGATTTTGAATTGCTTTTCCATTCCACAGACCGCAGCAGCGAAGTGGATTTCCGCCTGCTGTTCACGCCCCTGGCCCAGAGCCAGATGGTCAAATTGCTGAACGACAGGGAGATAGGATACGGTGATGATTTCACATTCGTAAAAATTGGCAAGGTGAATTACATCACTCCAGCCCATCTTAATGGCAGTTTTATGCTGAATACAACCCCCTCCCAATTTGCTGATTTTGATTTTAACAGAGCAAAAATAAACTTCTGCTCTGTGCTGGAGGAATACTTCCGTGCAGTATATTTTGCCTTTGCCCCGCTTCTGTGCATTCCGCTTTATCAGCAGACACCGCCGGACAATGTCACATTCGGCCTGGAGGACTATGCAATGTCCGAATATCCGGAGCATGAAGCTCTGGCCAATGAATACGGATACAGTTATTTTGCACCTAAACAATGCGTAACACAGTGCATTTTAAAGACCTCCATCCACTCCAGAAAGGACGGTATTTCCGACATCCGTGTAACGGCATACGGCTTCAAGGGCGTAAAACGCGTTGAATATGTCAGTGTATTCGGTGGGGACGGCAATTTTCATAATGTCCCGGTGGAGTGGATAGAATATCTTCCTGTGGACAGAACCACCCGCCTCTGGGTGATGGAGCAGGATGGAGACTCCAAGCTGATTCACAGCACACCCGATGGAGATTGGGTATCAAAGCTGGAGAAACAGGGCATAAGTCTCAAAAACGCCATATACAGACGCTCAATAATTTCATGTTTAGATAGATAAACACAAAAAACGGAGAGAAAAATGAAGGCTGAAATCAGGAAAACAGAAAATCACAATGCTCAGGGATGGCTTCTTAAAGCCGGAAACATGGAACTCTTTATAACGGAACAGGGCGGACAGCATGCCCCTGTCACATTCTTTGCAGATTCAGACAAGCCGGTGCAGCCCTATTATCTTAATCTCTGGCAGGATGAAAAAGCGGATCTTTCCGACATCCCGCTGCTCCAGTATCTGCGCGGCGATTTCTTCTGCCTTCCCTTCGGCGGAAACGGCGATCCTGTAGACGGCGCCCAGTACCAGTGCCACGGTGAAACAAGCAGCGGCATCTGGAAGCAGACCAAAGCTGAAGAAGAAGACGGCAAAGCCGTTTTTGAATTTGAAATAGATGGAAAAATACGCCCCGCACATGTAGTCAAGCACTTTGAAATCCATGAAGGACAATCAGCCCTCTATATCAAACACACGGTAAGCGGACTTGAAGGCAAAATGCCCTACGGCCACCACGCAATCCTTCGCATGCCCGAGCAGAATGAAAAAATGTATTTCTCATGCGGCGATTTCGACCTGGGAATGACTCCCACATCCACATTCTCGGATCCTGTAAACTGGGAATACCAGTATCTGGCGTCAGGCGCTGTCTTTGAAAAAATAGAGGCCATCCCAACAATATTCAAGACACCGGACACCTGCGACTTTTCAACCTATCCCACTCCGGTCGGATACGCAGATCTGTTTGCAATGCTCAAAAAGCCGGGAGACAAGCCCGCATGGGCAACAGCGGCATATCCGGACAACGGATATCTCTATTATTCTCTGAAAAACGCAGAGGAACTTCCTTCAACCACAATATGGGTGTCAAACTCAGGTCGCTACGGGTTCCCATGGAACGGAAAGGCACGCTGCTTCGCAGTTGAGGAATCATGCTCATTCTTTGCAGACGGATGGAAACCCTCCATCGAAGACAATGCACTTACCGCAAAAGGATGGAAGACATGCGGCGATTTCCATGCAGACAAGCCCTTCAGCGTGCGGGCCATCCAGGGTGTCGTGCGCATTCCCGCAGATTTCGGCAAGGTAAAAAACGCTGAATTCACCAAGGGACAGGTCACATTTACAGACGAAGCAGGCAAGACAGTCACAGCAGCCGTGGATTGGGAATATCTGGCATGATCTGAACATCTGCCGATCTCTTGAAAGACAGCAAGAAATCCCTTACGGTTTGAAAAAAGCCTTTTCAGGATTATATTGTTGTCCCGTATGAGGTGATTTATGGAATCCAGTTCGCAGCCAACGTGTCATATTGTCGCCGGGCCAAACGGCTCAGGGAAGACAACGTTTGCAATGAAGTATCTGCCGAATATCGTTCTGTGCAGAAACTTCATTAATGCGGACGAGATCGCCAGGGGAATATCTCCCCTGGACATAAATGCGGGACAGCTGCAGGCAAGCAAGCTGTTTCTGCATGAACTGGATCAGAAGATCAGCCAGAGAGAGGATTTTGCCTTTGAAACAACTTTGGCGGGAAGGGGCTACATGTCCCGGATAAATGCCTGGCGTGAACAGGGATGGAGAGTGAACCTTCTGTTTCTGTGTATCCCCAGCGCAGAGTTCTCCGCACAGAGAGTTGCCTTGAGAGTCGAACAGGGTGGGCATAACATACCCGAGGAGACAATAGCAAGGCGATTCCCCCGCTGCATAAAGAATCTTTTTGATTATGCCCAGATATGTGACTGCACATTGTGCTTTGACAATTCCGAAGGCGTGATCAAACCTGTCTTTGAAAAGAGGATTGGGACGGATTTCTTCATTTATGAAGAGCGGATATTCTCCCGGTTGAAGGAGGTTGCTTTTAATGAGTAAAGAAATGGAACTTGCCATGGCCTGCATGCAGGCTGCTGTTGACGAAGAACTTGAGCGCAAGGCCAAGTTTGGCTACAAGGCCGTAGTCTGTGACAAGTACGGCAATCCAAAGCTGGTTTCCGCAGCTTATCTTGTGCGGAAACGCAACGCCCAGAAAAAGGCGGCGATGGAACAGAACTGATATGTCCGCCATCATACAATTATTTATAGTTTTCTGATCATTTGTTAAGTGCATGCGCGCCAATGGTGCGCATGTGCCGTTTCCGGATCCTGCACTTTTTATATTTTTCGGAGCCCCCTGTCATGGAATGCAGCGTTTCCTATACAAGAAATATTCCGGTGCGTTACGAAGTGGATGTATTTATTGCCGGAGGCGGACCTGCCGGCATTGCAGCAGCAGTTACTGCAGCCCGCAGCGGTTCTAAAGTATTCCTTGCTGAAGCCCAGAGTTGTCTGGGAGGCATGGGAACATTGGGGCTGATACCGGCATTCTGCATGTTCGGAGACGGAGTGAACTTCCTTGCCTACGGAATAGGCAAGGAAATATTCGACCGAATGAACCGGAACAGATCCGAGGAAATGAAAAAGCATGAGCGCTGCATAGAATTCGAACCGCTCAAACTGCTTTATGACAAAATGATGCAGGAAAGCGGAGCTGATTTCACATTTATGACAAATGTCGTGGATGTAATCCATACTGACGGGCACATAGAAGCCGTTATATGCAGCTCCAAGAGCGGTATGTTCGCTGTAAAGGCAGGAATTTACATAGATTGCACCGGAGACGGAGACATGTCCGTCATGGCAGGCGCAAAATACGAAATGGGAGATGACAGAGGAGTCTGCATGCCAGGCACGCTTTGCAGCATGTGGAGCAATGTAGACTGGGCAAAATACAAGGCTGCACTTGCAATAAGACCTGCGATTTTCAATGAGTGGCTGTACAAGGCCTTTGATGACGGCGTATTCACTGTAAAGGATCTGCACCACCCCGGAATGTGGCGCATAGGAGACAATGCTACAGGCGGAAACTTCGGGCATGGATTCGGAGTGGACGGCACTGACGAAAGATCCCTGACAAAGGCCCTGCTTGACGGCAGGGCGGCAATGCCGGAATTCAGGCGCTACTACAGGGAATATGTCCCGGGATTTGAAAACGCCGAGCTTATGGGAACCGCTCCTCTGTACGGAATAAGGGAAAGCCGCCGAATCACAGGAGACTATATTCTGGGCGAGCAGGATTTCCTGGAACGGGCTTCTTTTGACGATGAGATAGGGCGCTACTGCTATCCCATAGACATGCACCCGGCAACTCCTGATCCCGAACTGTTTGACAAGTTCCGGGAGGAATTCCTGAAGAAATACAAATACGGCCGGGGTGAAAGCTACGGAATACCTTACCGCTCCCTCATTTCAGCCAAAAATGACAACCTTCTTGTCGCCGGAAGATGCGTAAGCTGCGACCAGAAAATGCAGGGCTCGATACGCGTAATGCCGGGATGCTTTATAACAGGCCAGGCAGCCGGAATGGCGGCGGCAATTGCATCAGCAGAAAAAACGGATGCACGGGGATTTGATGTAAACAAACTCCTGGAAAAGCTGGAAAAGCTCAAATAAGACGGAGGCACGAAAATACTGTCAGCTGAAAATTACTTCAGCTGCCGTGTATTGCTTCAGAATATCTGCCCTTGCCGCCATGGCATCTTTGTCCGGCGCCGGCACATGCGGCATGGTGTCCATTATGCCGGCGGCATTATACTTTTCCCGCGCCAGGGAATGGTACGGCAGCAGTCTGACTGCTTTAAGCGATGGTATTTCCTGCAGAAGCCGACCTGCCGAATGAAACTCCTGTTCCCCGTCATTGTATCCCGGTATCACAGGCATTCTGATCTCCAGCAGTACGCCGTGACTGCCCAGCCTGCGCAGATTTTCATGAATAAGGGCATTTGATCTTCCCGTATTGCGGATATGCCGTTCGTCATCCATTCCCTTCAAATCAAAAAGGACCAGATCGGTAAATGGCAATACTTTCTCAAATGATTCAAAAGGCACGCAGCCGCAGGTATCAAGAGCGGTATGGACATGCTCCCTGCCAAGTGCCGAAAAGACTTCAGCAACAAAGTCCGGATACAGCATCGGTTCCCCGCCTGAAAATGTAACTCCTCCTCCGGAAGCATAGAACATTCTGTCCTTCAGCAGAAGAGGCAGCAATTCATCCGGAGTCCTGTATGTACCGCATATTTCCAGAGCATTTGCCAGGCAGGCTTCCACGCATCTGCCGCACAAAGAACAGGCTGCCCTGTCAAGACTATGTCCGTCTTCCCCGAAAACATGCACCTTGTTCCGGCATGCGGAAACGCATTTCCGGCAATCAACGCAGAGATTTTCCCGGAACAACAATACCGGTTTTCCAGAAACAGTCTCCGGATTATGGCACCACAGACAACGGAGAGGACACCCCTTCACAAAGACGGTTGTCCTTGTCCCCGGACCGTCATGAATGGTCAGCCTCCGTATGTCAGCGATGGGGATACGCAGCATTTTATGCTTCCCCTCCGGCTTCCCTTATAACCCAGTCCTGACGATCCTTTGACAGATCCACAAAACGGACATTCCATCCGCAGAGCCTTACCTGCAGATTTCTATATTTCTCCGGATTGGCCTGGGCCTCCTTCAACTGCTCCGGAGAAAGAATATTAAATTGAATAAACATGCCGCCCTGTGCAAAGAAGGTCCTGATCAGATTCACGATAAAATCATTTCCTTCGGGACCCGACACCGTACGGGGAGCAAGCATCACATCAAATACAGCTCCGTCGGCAAAGTCTGTATGATCAAGTTTAGAAAGTGATTCAAACAGACCGGCTATGCCCTCTGTATCGCAACCGGATGTACTTCCCGTGTTTTTTGAAATGGCGCTTCCTGCCAGCCTGCCATCGGCGGTAGCGCCCATTTTATCGCCAAGTGTCAGAGAGTAGTATATACTCCACAGTCCCATCTGGTATTTCCATCCCTTTGCATTCGGTGTATTGTTTATCAGATCAGCAGCCATCCGGCATATTTTCTTTCCGAGTCTGTCCGCCTCTTCGTTTCCGCATCCCCATTTCGGGGCACGCTTCAATGCAAACTGGCGCATTTCCTCGTGTTTATCCCAATTTCCAGCCAGAATTTCCCCCAGTTCATGGAATGAAGTCATCTTGCGTTCAAACACCAGAGTTTCGATTGCCATAAGTATGTCTACAGCCGTAGCAAGCCCCATGCATACAACACCGCTGGTGGCGTACTTGGTGCCATACTCCGAAACATCAAGTCCCTGTTCCATGCACTCCTTCATTGTGCCGGAAAGAATGGGAGACGGATTTATCTTGTTCCACCTTTTTTCATATTCGCCTGTCACGTCAAGCGCCTCCCTCATAGTGGAATCAATAATCTCAAAATACCGCTTTTCCACATCCTCGTAGGTTTCCGGCTGGAATGAGTTGTCATTGAAAATTATCTCGGCAGGTTTTGCAAGATTGTACACGCAGGACATGGTGCAGGACAGTTCCTTTCCCATAATGGCAGGTTCATAGCAGCCTATGGGAACGAAATTAGGCAGATCCTCAGGTGATTTGCCCTGCTTTAAAAAAGCCTTGTCTATTACAGGCTCATTGCAGAACACCATGGAATTCTTGCCTTCGCGTATGCATTCAGCGGCAAACTCCATCAATTCAGACGGCGTGCCCGGATTCCAGCGGAGAGAGAACTTTGGAGTGGGATTACCTAATTTACGGAAGGCGCTCCATGCTATGCGAGTCAGACGATTGCAGCCGTCTACACTGTCCTTGCCGGGCAGAAGCCCACCGAAAGTCATTGGTGCGCCCACATCCCTTCCGGCTGATTCGGCATGGAAGAATGAAAGATAATGTATCAGCAGTTCTTCTGCACTTTCCTCCGTAAGGATGCCTGATGCAATGTCCTTTTCAAGGAAAGGAAGATACTGGCGGTCAAATACTCCCATAGAACGCACCCATTCCCCCTCTATTTCCTGGACATGGTAGTAGAGTATTGACAGCTGCAGTGCTTCCCGGAGAGTGGCTGGAGCATGCTCAGCTAAAGCTGAAAGAACAGCTGCAAGATCTTTACGGCCGTTTGCTTCCGCAAGTCTTGAAAAACGCAGTAAAAAATCAAGAAAAGCTGTATATGCCAGCTTTACGGATTCATTGAATACAGAGGGGGTTTCAGCGTATTTTTCCTCTGCCAGTTTAAGCAGACCAGGTATTCCAAGTGCCAGAATCCGGTCCCAGTCCGGGGATGTATGGCTTAAATCCATTTGGGCTATGTAAAGGGCGTTTTTCCTGCCTTCAGCATTTTTCTGATACTTTTCCGGAAATTCAGTGCTGGCAGTTTCCCATTGACGCTCGGACTGTATCTTTTTGATCTCGCTGTTTGCATAGCGGCCTGCAAGAGACGGGCGCTCCACCACTCCGGCAAACATACCGATATCATTGATGGCAATACGGACATTCCGCAGAAAGAAATCCAGCATTTTTGCTCTGGTTACAGGATAGGGAACTCCCGCATTCTTGTCCGAATTGTATATTTCCCGTATGAGTCCGTTCAACTCCTCCGTTTCCATTCCATCTATGAAGACAGCATTATCGTAGATACGGTCCAGTCTTTCATTAAGTTCAGCCACTTCAGAAATGTTCATAAAACCTTCTCCGGGTAGTCAGCCACATGTTTTTTTTTGTTTGGGAATAAATATACTTCATATTTTTCTATTCCGTAATGGCAAAAAAGTTAAAAAACATGGATTTTTCTGTAAAAAACAATTAAATTACCTCTTGAATAAAAATAAAACATGTAATTTACAGAATAGAGTGACCTGAATGAAATCATATAGAAATACAGCGCTTACACGCATGGCATCCCTGTTGAAATTGAATGTTATAAATATTTCATGCGGCACTTTCACGGGAAAATGGACCTGTACACTTCCATTCAACAGGCTTATATATATTTTTGAAAGCGGACAAACCCAAAGCAGAATATACAATAATGAAGCAATATTTGAGATGCTGCCGGGACATTGGCTTTTTGTTCCGGCAGGAGTTCAAACGAGCCATGACCAGCACGATGGTTTGAAACTGATTTCATTACAGTTCAATCTGGAGCTTATCACAGGAAATGAATACATGAACGGCTGCAGAAAAATGTACATGGGTGAAGCTCAGGAACGCAGGGATGATTTTTTCTCATTAATGGGAACTAATCCGGATATCAACAATGTATTCACGCTGCAGAAACTGATATGGGATTTTATATTGCCTGCAGCAGAAAAGGAAAAAGACAATCTTCACAACAGGCCTGACGGACTTGCGGCATTCAGAACCCTGTGTGACGAATTCAGCAACTCGCCGTACAGGGATTTTTCTGTCACGGACATGGCAAAAATCATGAAAATGGGAAAGGAATCCTTTATAAAACATTTTACGGCAAAGGCAGGCATTTCACCAAAACTGTTTTTTCACCGCCTGCGGGCTGCGGCCGCAGCAAAAGAGCTGCTTGCAACGGAAGACACTATTCGCGAAATCGCAGAACGCTTCAATTTTTCGGATGAATTCTACTTTTCCAGATTTATGAAGCGCATGACGGGACTCTCACCAAGGGAATACAGAAAAAGAATGCTTCTTACTAAAACTTACATCGAATGATTTGTTTTTTGCGTTTTCCACATAATATTAAAAGCATGTGTTTGGGGTGCCTTCCCGGAACGGTTCGGGCAGGCTGAGATCACACCCATTGAACCTGAACCGGATAATGCCGGCGTAGGAAATCACAGATGTTTCAGAATTACCCCAGCTGGCATGTGCGGTTTCCTGAACAAGCAAAGAGGGAAAAACACCATGCAGCAGTTTGTGGAAAACACTATTTCCGACGCAATCGTACACTGCTTTGCGGAAAAGTTCCGCAGCAATCTTAATGTGGATGTAGCCATAGTTGGCGGTGGACCATCCGCCCTTGTGGCAGCCAGAACACTGGCGAATGCAGGCCTTAAAACAGCAATTTTCGAACGCAAGCTCGCACCCGGAGGCGGAACCTGGGGAGGAGGCATGCTTTTCAATGAAGTTGTTGTGCAGGACGATGCAATATACATCCTGGACGAATTCGGTATCAACCACCGTCCAATTGAAAATGCGCCCGGCTATCACAGCCTTGACTCGGTTGAAATGGCAAGCGCCCTTATTTACGGAGCAGTCCATGCCGGCGCAAAAATATTCAACAGCATCAGCGTGGAAGACATAGTATTCCGGGATGAAACCGTGGGAGGTCTGGTCATCAACTGGACCCCAGTGGAACGACTGGGAATGCATGTGGATCCCCTTACCGTTCTTTCCAAATGCGTTCTTGACGGAACAGGACATCCCAGCGAAATAATACGCCTTGCTGTTGAAAAGGCAAAAGTGACACTTGACACTCCCGGAGGAAACATTCTTGGCGAAAGGCCCATGTGGGTGGACAAAGGAGAGGCCTCCACAGTGGAAAACACCAGAGAATACTATCCCGGACTGTTCGCCTGCGGCATGAGCGCAAATAATGTCATGGGCGGCTACCGCATGGGACCCATTTTCGGCGGCATGCTCATGTCCGGAAAAAAAGCTGCTGAACTCATAATCGCCAAGCTGGCAAAATGAACATTTTCAATTCTCTGGATGAGCGCATAGAGGCTTTCCGCAGTTCAAAAGTATATCCGGTGATCTCATCGGAATACTGCGCAGAAAGAAGTCCTGTCTTCATTCTTGAGCAAGTTCTTGAAGGCGGAGCAAAAGTCGTTCAGATGCGCGAGAAGAACATGTGCGACAGGGCTTTTGCGGAGCTTCTGGAAAAGGCACGGGAACTGACAGCACGCTTTGGTGCCCTGATGATAGTTGATGACCGCGTCGACCTTGCTCTTGCATCAGGCGCGGATGGCGTTCACCTGGGGCAGGAAGACCTGCCACTGAGCATGGCAAAGAAGCTTGCCCCGGAAATGCTGTTCGGCGTTTCAACCCACAATCAGGAGGAACTGCGGAAGGCGCAGAAGGAGGGCTGCGGATATTTGAACATCGGTCCTGTTTTTTCAACGGGAACAAAGACTCTGTCCATGGAACCCCTGGGACTTGAAACATTAAATGCGCTTGCCCGTCTGGTAAAAGTCCCCTTTTCGGTCATGGGTGGAATCAAATTCGGGCATCTTGATGCGCTGAAAAACGCAGGCGCAAGGCATGTTGCCGCAGTAACTGCCTTTACAGCCGCAGATGACCCGGCCGCCGAAGTTAGAAAATGGGAACAGGCCCTCAGATAACTGATTACACAGGCGCCGGTGGAAGCCGGCTCTTCCACAGGCGCTGTTTTTTTCATTCGCAGTATAAATCAGACAATCACAGACAAATAAAAAAGATTATTGCATTCAGTTCAGGAATGATATTCCCTGCGATACTGAAGAGGAGAAATATAGTATTTCTGCCTGAACAGGCGGGAAAAATAGAAGACATTCTCCCAGCCGGACAAGGCCGCGATTTTCTTAATTGGCTCCGAAGTGGACTTGAGCAGTTCCGCCGCCTTGCTAAGGCGGTTTTGGATCAGAAACTGCTGTGGTGGCAGACCAGTTATCTCCTTGAAGATACGGCGGAAATGTATTGATGTCACATGGAACTTATCCGCTTCAGCCTCAAAATCCCATACTTTTTCCGGTGCGGAGGAAATCTGACGAACCAGGGTTTTCAAGCGCTCGGACTGATGTGGAATATGGCGACTTTCTGCTTTCGCCGCTTCGTGGATCTGAAGAAGCAGATCTTCGAACATCAGTACAGCACGGGGTGAAGTCGCTCCCGGTAACCGTACCAGAGTCATGATCTCATGCATAGTATGCAGATATTTTTCAGGATGGGGCACGGCAATCAGTGGTGATGCAGCATCAGGCGCCCACAGTCCTCCCGCTATGTACTGTTCTATTCGCGGTCCGCAGCAGCAGATAAAATTATGATGCCGCTCTGCACCCTCAGGAGGTCCGTATTCAAAATAATGTCCTGGATAAGTCAAAAAAACACAAGGTCCGTTGACCTCAATTTTATCGCCATGATCTATGCGCAGAAACAGGGAGCCGCTGTAGTTAAACTGTATCCCGTAGTAACGTGGTTCATTATGCACCTGTTCCACTGAATGCGGGCTTGAGCCGACCATGCTGAATGTCAATCCGTCAAAATATTCCATTTTTCCCTGTTTTTTTGTTTGTTTTGTGCATATTTTGGTTTATTTTCTTTATTTATCTACAGAAAAAACCCGCTATATTATAGTCACTTAATATATACAAAAACTGCAAAAAACAAAAAGGAATAGAAAACAGGTTACCCGGAACTTTCAAAACGGAGCTGAAAATCCCCGACGATCAAATGTCCGGCTGAAGATACGCAAAACCCATTCAGCCATCAAAGACTGCAATCTTATTGCGCATAGTCTGGTCACCAGTGAAAAAATTTGTGCCTGTGCCTATGGCAGCCGAACAATGTCGGATTACAATCATGCTGCCGGACAATCCGGTATCGGCATATTGGATTACTGCTGCAATACTGTGCATGAATGAATATGGAACCAGTTATTCCGGAGGTGAAATAATGAAAAAAATTCTGAATGTCGGAGTTATAGGCCTGGGTAGGATCGGCCGCAATCACTTAAGCGAACTTTCCTCGCTCCCGGACTGCTTCAAAATTGTGGCGGGCGCGGATCATGATCCGGAACGTCTGAATGCCATGTGCCCTGAAACACTGAAAAATACCGCCAGATATGCCTCTCTTGATGAAATGCTGAAGCATCCCGGGTTGGACATGGTGACAATTGGTGTGCGCCATCCCGATCATGTGCCTATGGCAATCAAAATCCTGAAGGCAGGCAAGATCGCGGTGGTGGAAAAGCCGACCGCAACAAGCGTGGCAGAATTCGATTCAATGCTGAAGGTCGCCAGGAAATATCCGCACAGACTCTTTCTGCGCCATAACCGCCGTTTTGAACCGGCCTTCGTCAAGATCAGGGAACTGATAGATTCGGGAATAATAGGCGATGTACAGTACATCAAACTCTACCGGAGCGTGGGCTACTGCCGCCG
>JAZURH010000166.1:0-8829 GCA_045606125.1 Lentisphaeria bacterium
CATAGTATAGGGAACGAAATATTTGCATTCGGCATCGGGCATGGATTTAACCATTTCGTTGTCAAGATGCTTAAGACATTCCAGCTTGCTGTGGTCAAGGGCTGCGATCTTGTTGTTTTCCGCCAGAGAATTCACAACATAGTGGCTGGGGAATATAAGATCATATCCTGTGGCTCCGGCCTGGAGCTTTGCCACCATTGCTTCGTTTGAATCAAATGTGTCATAAATGACCCGGCAGTTATTTTCCTTTTCAAAGATTTTTATCAGGTCAGGTGAAATGTAGTCTGCCCAGCAGTAAAGATGCAAGGCGGGAGTGGGCTTGCCGCATCCGGCAAGAAGTCCAAGCAGCACGCAGATTGCAATTTGAGCCAGTTTTTTCATCTTCGTTTTTCTCTCTCTATATTTTGTTTCTTTTGTCAACACAGGACGGCCACCCGGACGCCCTTGTGAATTATCATGCCATGGCACGGGCCTTGTCTGCTGCCCGTTTGAAACCATCCCTGGCACTGTCTATGAACTTTTCATCCACACAAAGTGCAATGCGGAAATAACCCGGGAAACCGAAGCCGCTGCCCGGTACAGCAAGTATACGCTCTTCAGCCAGGAGATTGACAAAGTCCACATCACTCATATTTCCGGGAACCTTTGGGAAGAAATAGAATGTGCCAGACGGCATTGAATATTTTATTCCGGCGTTGTCAAGCACTTCAGCCATCTTGCGCCTGCGGATGATGTATGCGGAGGCGTCGGCTTGGGTGCCGAGAGCCGCCATCATAAGGCGCTGGCCAAGGCATGGGGCGTTCACAAAGCCCAGAATGCGGTTTGTAAGCACGATGCCGGCAATAAGTGTCTGGACATCCGGCATGCCCGGGTGGGCTGCCACATATCCGATGCGCTCGCCTGCAAGCGCCAGATTCTTGGAGAAGGAACCGATTACAACTGTGTATTTGTAGAGAGGCAGCACCGGCGGAACCGAAGCGCCGTCGAATGCCAGGAAGCGGTAGGGTTCGTCTGATATAAGGAATATTGGGCGACCGTATTTTTCCGTTGCGCTGTCAAGTATCTTTCCCAGTGCTTCCAGTTCTTCCTTGTTGTAGATCACGCCTGTGGGGTTGTTGGGTGTGTTGACTATAATGGCACGGGTCTTTTCTGTTATGGCCGCCTCTATGCCCTTCAGGTCCAGGTGGAACCCGTTTTCAGGATCGGAGGGGACGGGCTTAAGCACACCGCCATAGTTCCTCACATAAAAACCGTATTCCACAAAGTAGGGGGCAGGGCACAGGACTTCCTCACCTGCAGTGAGAACTGCTCTGAAGAAGGCATTCAGGCCACCAGCGGCACCGCAGGTGAGGACTATGTTGGCTGCGCCGATTTCAGTGTCCTGTTCTTTTGAGAGGTATTTTGCCAGAGCTTCGCGGGCGTCATTGTATCCTGCGTTGGGCATGTATCCCATGCCGGCCGGCTTGTTAAGTTCACTGGGCAGGGCGGTCAGCGCCTCTATGATGGACTTGGGTGGTACCAGATCCGGGTTGCCCAAGCTGAAATCGTACACATTGTCCGCACCGTATTTTTTCTTCAGCTCTATTCCTGCCTCGAACATGCGGCGTATCCATGAGGACGACTGCTGAAACTTCTCTATCTGTGGCGATACCAACTGCATTGTATTTTCTCCTGTTTAAAACGAAGGGTAACTTATATGTATCAAGAGCAGAATATACTATAACCTGCTGTAATTGCAATAAGGTGTAAATACTATAAAACAAGTTGTATAACTGGAAAAAGTAAAAGTTCGCTTTTGTGCATTTAATTTTGCAAAAGTGATATTGTTCCGTTTGCTTTTTTAAGTCCTGTGACAGCCTTTTCATATTCTCATTTATTGGATTTTGCCATCTGTTGGATTATATTACGACGTTCTTTTGCGAGAGTGGCGGAATTGGCAGACGCGCAGGATTTAGGTTCCTGTATCGAAAGGTGTGTGGGTTCGACTCCCATCTCTCGTACCATTTGTTTTTCTTAGCGGCTGCAGCTGTATAATGCGGGGGGCGCATCATGCTCTTTTTTTTCTATAACATACTTTTTCCGCTTCTTTTTCTGCTTTATCTGCCATTTTATCTGGTTCATATTTTCCGCCGCGGCGGACTTACGGGGGAATATTGGCAGAGATTCGGCTTTTTCGGCAGCGGTGTGAAAAAACATCTCAGGTCGCTGGACAGCAAGGTGTGGATCCATGCCGTCAGTGTAGGGGAATCTGTTGCGGCAGTGACTTTCATAAGAGCCTGGCAGAAGGCACATCCCGGAGATAATGTTGTGTTTTCCTGCGGGACGAGTACGGCTTTTGAGACCATGGCAAAAAAGAATCTGCCAGGTGTCACAATGATATATTGCCCCTTTGATTTTTACTGGGCGGTGCGCCGGGCTCTTTCTCTCGTCAATCCCCGTGTACTTGTCATATTTGAGGTGGAAATATGGCCCAATCTGATAAGGATGGCAGCAAAGCGGGGTGTAAAAGTATGCCTCGTGAATGGGCGCATGTCGGACAAGTCAAGTGCAGGATATGCAAAATGGTCATGCGTATTCAAGCCAATATTTAATTCCTTTGCCTCCCTTTGCGTGCAGACTGAAGAGGATGCGGAAAGGATAGCAAGGGTCACGGGAAACCGGGATCGTATCTCCGTCTGCGGCACGATGAAGTTTGACCAGGTTCCGGATGTGGGAGCCGCCGATGTCACAACCGTGCTGGATAGTGCCTTTGGTTCCGGTGAAAGAATAACATTTGTGGTGGGCAGTACCCATCCGGGTGAGGAAGAGCTTATGTGCAGCGCCTTCCGGCAGGTTCGTGAAAGACACCCCGGACTTAAGATGGTCCTGGTGCCGCGGCACTGTGAGCGCGCCCAAGATGTGGCGGCTGTCCTCAAGGAAAACGGACTGACCTATCGCATGCTTAAGGGAGATACTGACACTGCCGGAAATGTGGATGTGC
This sequence comes from Lentisphaeria bacterium, assembly GCA_045606125.1. GTDB lineage: Bacteria > Verrucomicrobiota > Lentisphaeria > Oligosphaerales > Oligosphaeraceae > RGIG3456. The sequence goes on from JAZURH010000166.1 coordinate 2,981, forward strand.
TGCTGGTAAATACAACTGGCGAGCTTATGAACTACTACGGCGCCGCCGATGTGGCGTATGTTGGAAAAAGCCTTGCCGGACAGACAGGCGGGCATAATATCATAGAGCCGGCCATATTTGGAAAGGCTATCATACACGGTTCCCACATGGAGAATTTCCGTGCCGTGGCTGAGATGTTCCGTGAGGCAGAGGCCTCTGTCGAGATAGTGGATGAAAAGGATTTCGCCGGTGCGCTTGAACGGCTGGTATCAAATCCGGATGAACGGGCTGTGCTGGGACGCAACGCCAGGGCGCTGGTAGACAGGTACAGGGGAGCGATCGACCGCACGGTGAAAGCAATTGACCTGGCGTAGCACGGGATTGCAGAATGGAAAATTACGAGTTCACTCCTGTTGCCAGGGTCAAAAGCTGCTTTAAAAGCAAGTTTGGCATACCGCGTCAGCCCGGACTGGTTCCGGAGGCAAGCGGGGAAATAGTTTTCGTCCCTCCGTTCAATCAGCCTAATGCTGTTCGTGGTTTGGAGGAGTTCTCCTATATTTGGGTGCTTTTTGTTTTCCACCAGTCCATAAGGGAGCATTGGAAGGCGACTGTACGGCCGCCCAGGCTGGGAGGAGACAGGCGAATCGGCGTTTTTTCATCCCGTTCTCCTTTCAGGCCCAATCCCATTGGATTGTCTGTGCTGAAATTGAAGGAAGTAATATGCCGTAACGGCAGGGTCTCGCTTCTGGTCGAGGGACTGGATATGGTCGACGGTACACCGGTAATCGATGTGAAACCCTATGTGCCATACGCGGATTCAGTTCCCGGTGCAATAGGCAGTTTTGCTCATACGGCACCTGATGCAGAGGCTTTGCAAGTCGTTTTTTCTGATGAGGCGGCAGAGCAGTGCCGTGTGCTTGAAGCCGGCGGATTGACCGGGTTTAAGGCTCTTGCCGAAAAGCTGATAGCGGCAAACCCCCGTCCGGCATATCAGAAGATACCAGGTCGTGTATATGGCATTTTCATACATGGATACGAAGTGGTCTGGCAGGCGTCCGACGAGGGCGCTTTGGTAACCGGCGTAACTAAGGCGGACAAGGACAGTCCCGGACTGAAATGAAAAAGCTGCTTGCAACAATGTTGTGTTTTACAATGCTGACGGTGACAGCCGGGCAGATTGTCAGGCAGGAACTGCGTGTGGCGCAATATATTGAGGGCGGAACTTCCGCACTTATGACAAGTTATCCGGGGGCGCTTTCTTCTCTTCTTGAACATGTGTCCAAAGTCGCCAATGTGAAAATAGCCCCGGAGCCAGTGGTAATAGGAGACTTTGCGGATGGCGCCCTGTTCAATTATCCTTTCGTCTATATGAATGCCGTTGATTGCCGTGACTGGAGTTTTTCCGATGCAGCTGTCGCTAATCTGCGGAAATATCTTGAAAATGGCGGCTTTATGTTTGTGGATGCGGGGATAACGGCTTCTTTCCTGCGTGATGAACCTGATTCCGCAGCTTCACACAGTTATGGAGAATGGGAACCGTCGCCTGAAGTGAAAAAACTGTTTGAAAGAGTTCTGCCGGAAAATGCTTTTGCTCCAATTTCAAGAAATGATGGGATTTTCAGGGTGTTTCAGAAGGGATTGCCGGATACTTCTGTGCTGCCGGACTCCGTGAGGGAGTATGTGGAAAAAGAAAAGTGGCCCGGCGGTACATATTCTGCCGTGGCAATCAGGATAAAAGGGCGCATTGCAGTTTTATGTACACCTATAATTGCCATGGGCTGGGGGCGCAACTCCATGGGACAGTGGATCACCAACATACAATTCAGGGTGCTTGAGCATACAGAGGGGCTGGAGGGCACTTTGCAGAATGCGGCGTACAGCGGGCGCAGATTTGAAGTCACAAGGGAGGATATGGCCAAGGATGCAGTCTTTTGTCAGAAAGGAGCATTGCCTGCGTGGTGCAGGGAGCCTTCAGGGCGTTGGAGGGTGTTCAGATACTATGCAGGCCGGGAAATAAGCGATTACACACATGTGTTCTACACAGGACTGGCAACCAATTTTATATTGTATGCTCTTCTTCAATAAGACAAAAAAAGATGTAGTATATTGCATTCAGGTGTAAAAGATTGTATATTTATGTAAAAAAGAGAGTGGTGGGCATTTTCATTAAACATGGGAGATTAGCAAAATGAAAAAGCATTTTATAAAAACAGCCGGTGAAAATGTGAGGCGTTCCTGTTTCACGCTTATCGAACTTTTGGTGGTAATCGCCATTATCGCCATACTTGCGTCAATCCTGCTGCCTGCGTTGTCAAGAGCACGGGCTAAGGCAAGGAGCATTGCCTGCGTAAACAATTTGAAGCAGCTGGTATTCGGTGTGCTTCAGTACAGCATGGATCACGATGATATTATCCTGCCCAGAAATGTTAACAATCATAGCAGTACTTTTAACAGCCGCGGCATGATGGGATATGATAGTGGCTACCCATGGATTTATATCTGCGCTCCTTATCTCGGTATAAAAAACATAATTCCATCAAGTAATGGAAATGTCAACTATTATCAGCTGCCCAAAGATATGTATAACGGCATTCTGAAGTGCCCTGCCAAGAATACAATAACTCAGTATGTTGGTATGATAGACTATGGCATGCATGAGTATAATGTGGGCGGGCATACTTATGGAGCACAGGAATCATATTGGAAACTCCAGGTCAACAGGCTGGGTGATGTGCAGTCCGCATCTGAAAAGGCTTTTTTCATTGACACAAAGTACAATGCATACAATAAACAGACTCTTCCAACGGGAGAAAGCTGCTCTGTCTTGAACAATATCCTGGATCCTGATCCCTTCAATGGAAATGGATATCATTTCCATGCCGGTACATCTCACATGGGATACGGACGGCACGGTTTCGGTGTCAATGGCGCATTTTTTGACGGGCACGCTGAGTTCATAAATCGCTCAAGGATAGTTGATGCTTTTACCGGAAGTTATCATCAGAAAGACAGACTTTTCTGGTTTGCAAGGTGATTTTTTGTTTTGAAATGGTTTGATACAGGAGATTTATGAAGTTATTTTCAATTTTTGCTGCACTGGCCTGCCCGGTGCTTATGGCAGTCGGTTCAGTATATGAAAGCGATGTGCTTAATCCGGTCAAATTCCAGAATCCTGAAAAACACGGGGATATTGTGCTTGTCAAGGACGGAAAGCTCAATGTGGTCATTGCGTATGATCTGGATGCGGAAAAGGATACAAAGGCCAAAGACCTTCGTTCCCTGGAGCTTGCAGCCTATGCGCTGAAGGATGCGTTTGAGCGCACAACCGGGCAGGTTCCCAAGGTAATCGATGCGGAAGATCAGGTCCCCGCCGGAATGAGTGTGATTGCTCTCGGAAAAAGTGCCATAACGGACAAGTATGGCCTGAAGCCTTTGGATATGCCCAAGGAAGCTTTCATTGTAAAGACTTTTGACAACTGTATCGTCATTGCCGGCAGAGACGGTTCTCTGATTCCGGGCGAATACAATAAGTTTGACTGGATACGCTACCGCATTAACGGTACTATGAACGGTGCCTATGACTTTGCAGAACGCATACTTGGAATGCGTTACTACTATCCCGGCATTGGTATCGTGGGACCGCAGCATAAGAATCTGGCAGTAAAACCCGTGGCATATACGGACTGCCCGAAATATCGCAACCGCTACAACTGGGGATATATCAGGGACTTCCGCAAAGGATTCCCCTGGAAGAACGCAAAAGGCAAAAACGATTTTGACAAAGTGTGGAGAATGTCCATGTCCACCAGATTCAATGATGTGTGCCATACGCCCAGCGTGGAAATTATCGCAAAGAACTTCCCTGAAAAGAAGGATTTGATTTTCTACAGAGAACCCAAGACTGGATATCAGTATTACAATCCCTCCACGCATATCGGAAATCTAATGGACATCACCAATAAGGAACTTGCGGATTTTCTGGTCGACGGCTTTGTCAAGTTCTATGAGACCAACGGTGAATGGAAACAGCTCTGGCGCAGAAACGACGGCAAGGGAACCACATGGTATGCGCCTAACAGCGAATATATTCTTTTCAGCCAGGCTGACACATATGTCAAGTCCATGAAGAGCGAGAAGACCGCCCATCTTTTCCCGAAGGAAAGGGAGTCCAAGTCTGGTGACATTACATCCGATCTTTATATGAACTTCAATGTATGGCTGGCAAAGGGCATACAGGAGAAGCTTCCGGGAAAGCGCCTGGGCGTTCTTGCTTATCATAACTATACTCTGCCTCCCATGGTCGTCACGGATATTCCGGACATTATTGATGTCCAGGTATGCGTCGGCAGAATCGTGGCTGCTCCTGTGCCGTCCATCCGCAAGTCCTGGGAGACGATTTTCAGGGACTGGTACAATGTACTTGGCAAGCGTAAAGTCACTGCATGGACCTACGGCAGCCAGGGAAATTGCTATACACAGGCAATACAGGGGCGCTATATGAAGGATTTCCTGGAAGCCACAGGACCTTATATGTCAGAGGACGGGCTGTTCTACGATGCCTCCGGGCTTAAGTGGCAGTTCTATTATTCATATTATCCTGTGTATCGCTGCTTCTGGAATCCGGAGTTCAATGTGAAGGCAGCCATTGATGAACACTGGAATCTGCTGTATGGTCCTGAAGCCGGACCTCTGCTGAAAGAGTTTTACGATCTTCTTGTTGAACGCTGGGAAAAAGTCGGTGCTCCTGCATGGGAAAAGGAAAAACAGGCCGGTTCCAAAGGGAGCAATGTGAGCCCCAATGTACTTTACAAGGCATTTAACATTCCTACCGTCAACAAGCTGGAGGAACTTCTCCGCAAGGCGAAGGCGGCTGTCAAGCCCGGAACTGTTGAATACGACAGAGTTGAGTATTTTGCAGCACCTTGGGCAAAGGATTTCAGAGAGACCAGAGCCTTCCTTACAAATATCATTCCAGTCTACAATGTGAAGCAGCTGGGCAGGAAAGACAAGATTGCTCTGGATGGCAAGCTGGATGAGGCCATTTGGAGTAAGGCACCTGCCATGGAACTCAAGGACGCAAAGGGCGCCGGTATACCTCTTGTTGCCAATGCACAGGTGAAATTGCTCTGGTGCAAGGAAGGACTTTATCTCGGATACAGAAGCAATGCAAAACCTGCCCTGAACAAGGGGGACATCTGGTTCGGAAGCGATAATTTTGAGTTCTTCATTTCTCCCGGACTGGAAAAGGAAAAATATTATCAGTTCGCCCTGAATCCCACTGGAGATTTTTCTGACGCATACAAAGTCGAAAAGCCCATGGAAGCGGCTCTCGATGGGCTGTGGAGCTGTGAGGGAGTACAGAAGGTGACTGTCATAGATGATAATGGATGGACTGCTGAAATGTTCATTCCCTTCACTGGATTGCACCGCATGGATCCGCCAAAGGCATATTCGGAATGTTTCGGTACATTCATAAACAACAAACTTGATCCTGAGACCAAGAAGGTTGTGGAATATTCTGCATTCAGTCTGACGATGGGCAGCAATCATAATCATTCCCTCTGGGGACGCTTCAAGTTCCTGGGTAAAGGCGATTGATGCAGTTTGAACAGAAAGGGGAAGTCTTATGGACCTCCCCTTTCTTGCTTTAAGTGATGCCGGTGCATAGTTAAAATATTGTAGTTTAAGGAGCTTCAGATTATGAAAAAGATCTTTTTTCTGATATGCGCAGTTTTTGTTTCATGCTTTGCTGCAACTTTGGAAGTCAATGAAATAAATGGAAACTATCACACCCACAGCAAAAATTATGGTAAGGCAAAGTATTTCCGCTTTGAAAATGACATGGCCAACTATATGATATACTACCAGTG
>JAZURH010000167.1:0-2330 GCA_045606125.1 Lentisphaeria bacterium
CGTTTCGGGCGTTCATCACCGCCGAAGCTGAAATCGTCCTTGCGTTCACGGCGTTTCGGGCGCTCATCACCGCCGAAGCTGAAATCGTCCTTGCGTTCACGGCGTTTCCTGCCGGGCTTGACATCCGCGTACCAGGAATCATTTTCTGAAACAACTGCGGCAGAAGCACTGAAATCATCCTGTTCACGGACAATTGAAGCCTTTGCAGTTTCCTTTGGAGCGGGGGCTACCTCGTAAATGCTTCTTTCTTCCGGAGGAGTCCTTGAATAATCGAAGTCATCCCTGTCCCTTTTTCTGCGCTCCTTACGTTCTCCGCGTTCCACGCGTTCACCTCTTTCGCCACGCCCGCGGCGTTCGCCTCTTTCTCCGCGTCCTCTGCGTTCCCGTGGCTTGGGTGAAAGCAAATTTGTAAGTCTCTGGCCCTCAATGCCTATGTGTTCGGGTCCCTGGTCCGCACCGCCGCTGAGATGGCGTGTGATCAGTTTTGCCAGAATGACCATAATGTCCTGATTGACGGTCAATGTCTGTATCTGGTTGAGCATATCCATGTCAAGGTTGGCATCATGTATGTCATGGAACAATTTTTTAAGGCGAAGTGATGTTACTTCCGTGCGAGTCGGAATCAGTCTGTTTTCTATTTGTGCGCCCACATTCTTGCGTATGAATTCCAGCTGGCGGAGTTCCCTTGGAGTAACAAGAGTGATAGCCGTTCCGGTCTTTCCGGCGCGTCCTGTGCGTCCTATGCGGTGGACATACCCCCTTGAGTCAAAGGGAAGATGGAAATTGAACACATGGGTCACATCATCTACATCCAGTCCTCTTGCCGCAATGTCCGTAGCTACCAGAATATCTATTTCGCTGCGGCGGAAGGCCCCCATTACTCTTGAGCGCTGAGCCTGCTCCATATCCCCGTGAAGGCAGTTCACATTGTATCCGCGACCGCCAAGAAGTATGTTGAGTGAATCAGTTTCTTCCTTGGTGCGGCAGAATATCATGGCTTTGCCAACATCCTGCGCATCTATCAGCCTGACTATGGCATCTGTGCGCTCTCTGTCTTCAATGACAAAGAAGAACTGTTCAATGTCATTGTTTGCGGTTTCCTTCGGGGCCGTCGTTATTTCAACGGGATTGTTCAGAATCTTTTCAGCCAGCTCCACGACGGGGCGGGGCATTGTGGCGGAGAAAAGCATGGTCTGTCTGGGACCGGGGAAGTGATCAAATATCTTGCGTATATCCTCGATAAAACCCATGTCCTGCTTCTCTTCTGCCTCATCGACCACGATGAAATCCGGGTTTATATTGTCAAAATGCCCGGATTCAATGAGGTCGATAAGTCTTCCTGGAGTCGCAACCAGCGCGTCTATGCCGGCATCGAGCATTTTTTCCTGCTTGGTGTAGGATTGGCCTCCTGTAAATGCCGCCGTATGTATTCCGGCGTTGCGTCCCAGCTTGAACAGTTCGCCGGACACCTGTGCGGCCAATTCACGCGTGGGGACAAGCACAAGAAAGCGGAGTCCCTTTGTACCGGCTATCATGTTCATAACAGGCAGCCCGAATGCCGCAGTCTTTCCCGTGCCAGTCAGTGCCTGACCTATAAGGTCATGACCGGCAAGGACTTCAGGAATTGCCTTGCACTGTATAGGAGTGGGTTCTGTGAATCCCGCTTCGTCTATGCCCTGCATGATTTCGGGCTTAAATCCGAAATCAGCAAATGACATCTGCTCCTGCTCGACTGTGTCAAGTTTTTCCTGCTCTGCTTGGACAGGGATGTTTTCCTCTGAAAGCTGCGTTTCGTCTGCAATTATTTTGTCTTCTGAATCCATAAAATGTACTTTTTGTCAAGATTTGTCACTGAAATTGGCATAATATAATATCTTGATAGTGTATTTCCAACAGTAATTGACTTTAATTTGTGAATGTTGAAATTGAAAAAAATGATTTGTGTGATAGTTTCAAGTTTCTTTGATTTTCTTGTGTTCCGGAAAATGGCTTTACTGTTGTTTTCCTGTGAAATGTGGCATATTTTGCCGTTCATTCAATTGAAGTAGAGGTCTTTATGAAATTGCTGACTGTGTTATGTACTTTTTTTGCATTGCTCACTGCATTTGCCAAGGATGCCACTCTTGTTCTTGAACCATGCACTACTCCTGTAGTAGAAATCAACGGGAAAAAAATTGTCTTTGACGGCATGATAGTTGATTTCAACGGTAAAAATGCAATGGCTTTCGGTGAAAAGGTTTACAGCTTTCCTGCAAAGGGACTTATCGGTGAAAAAGGGTCCATGGTGCTGGAGTTTGCCTTGGACAAGGACATGAAGAAGTCCAAAAGCG
>JAZURH010000168.1:0-6072 GCA_045606125.1 Lentisphaeria bacterium
ACATGGCTACGATCCGACTTCGTAAGGCTGGTGAAAGGCATTGAAGGCAAGTATGGCATATACGATGTGAAACCACCGGAGGAGATGTTCCGCAAGCTGGATGAGATCATTGAGAAGAACAAGACAAAGAATTTCGTGTACTACTATCTCAGTGACGAGCCCGAATGCCGGAACATATCCCCAGTGTTCATGAAATACATATATGACTATGTGGCGGAAAAGGACCCCTATCATTTGACTATGATGGCCTCAAGGGCATGCGAAAAGTACATAGATTGCTGCGACTGGTTTGAAACCCATCCCTACATTGATCCCATAAATGAGTCAGGACAGCGCCAGTACAGCAGGGAATTCAAGTCACTGGGTTCCTATCTTGACGAGATTTCTCTGTCCGGCCGTAAGGACCGTGTAATTGGATTCATGCCCAGCATATTCACCTATAAGTTCGGCAATACTCTTTCAGATTATCCTACATTCAGGGAAATAGTATGCCATACCTGGGCGGCTATGATACACGGTGGAAAATCCATCTGGCCGTACGCATATATGGACATGGGGGACAGGCCGGCTCTTTATGAGGGAACCAGGTATATATTCAGCTCCTTTGGAGCACTTGAGGATTTCATGCTTCATGCCGAACGCCAGGTGCTGCACCGCAGCGATGAATATGAGGTTGTCCTGTACACTCTGGGCAAAAAGAAGATGTTTGCGGCAGTAAACTTCACCACATCTCCCCGGAATGTGGACATTGCCGGCAGCCATGGGAAGTTTATGGAGTTCCGCGGAGACAGGTCATTCAATAAGATTAAGTTTGTTCTGCAGCCCCACGAGGTAATCGTCGGAACTACTGAAAAATATGACAGCGGCCTGCTCACATACAGGGAAACCCGGGAACTGATTGACAAATTGGAAAAGGAAAGGCTGTCCAGACCCAATATACTTATAGGAAAGGACAAGAATATTGAGGTTACTGCCCAGAAGCCCATAAGATTCTGGTATAAGCTTTTTGACGGCGTCCGTGATGTGCTGGCATATACAGATGCCTGGGGAAAGTGCCGCTTCATCGAGCTGTCGTTTACCAATTTCGTACCCGAGTTCTCAAAGGTGGGAATATACGGGCGCAATGTGGATAAGGCCATTGTGAAAATACGCAAGGGCGGCGAGTGGATAACATTGACTCCCGATAAGATTGAAAAAGATGAGTATTTCATCGGTTACGGGTATGCCGGTTCCCATAAAACCGTTAAACTGCGCATTGAGTTCCCCATGAACTACATAGAAGTCTATGAGATTGAACTTTTTGATGCAAATGGCAAAAAGATGGCTGTTTCTTCCGGTGAAGAGGCCGTTCCTGCAGAGAAAAGTGTTGCCAGTGAAAGGGAGAATGCAGTATGGCAGCTGGATGGCTCCAATGCCGGATGCCAGGTCGGCCACAGCACTAAGCTCTGGTATGGAAAGGACACGAAGACCGGGGTTGCGGAAGATGGCGGTTTCAAGATTCAGGGCCAATCCCAGAAATATATAACTCTGAAGCCGGAACACTGGATTCAGTTCGAACTTGTGAAAGCCAGAAGACTGCCGGGCAAGAGCTATTTCAACTGGTCCTTCCATTTCTTCAACGGCCCCGGAAAAATAGCCGGAAATGTAAGCACATTCCCGGAAGGTCTGTATACGATATATATGCCGGATGTGAAAAAGCCCTTGTCAGGTCCGCTTTCACTTTACAACTATGGCCTTGAATTGCATTTCAAGTATGTGAAACTGGTCAGGGAGCCTGAAAACTATCTTCGCGCCGAGGTAGTGGGAAATCCGGCAAATGCCGCAAAGGGATCAAAGATAAAGGTCACGCTCAAGCTTGAGGAACCCTGCGAAGATGTTACATGCAAACTGATGTGCGATTTTGGGCGGGGGCTCAATCCATTCCCGATAAACGGGACCGATATCGTTGAACTCAAGCCCGTGAACGGTGACTTCAGGCTGTGGAGCGCCGAGATAACTGTCAATTCATACAGGAACGGATACAGGACCAATTCCAAGAGAAGTGTGATGCTCAGGGCCAATGTGCTTGGCGGCAAGCTGGATAAGCCGTTGATTACATATCTTCCCGCTGGATTTGAGACTATACAGTAAAACACAGACACGATACCGGGGAGAGCAGCGCAATGAATTTCAGTTTTACAGAAGAAGCGTTTTATATAAACGGCGAAAGAAAGGAAATGGTAAGTTCCGAGGTGTCTTATTTTAAGACGCCGAAGCATGACTGGAAACGCAGAATGCAGCTCTGGAAGGAGGCCGGAGGCAATTGCGTAGGGTCCTATTGCCCCTGGCTGGTGCATGAGCCAGAGGACGGCGTGTTCAGGTTTGACATGGGGGACGGAATCTCCGATATAAGCGAGTACATCGAAACAGCTGCCGGGGTTGGACTGGCTGTGGTCATGCGCACTGGACCCTATATCTATTCGGAATTGCGCCACGGTGGTCTCCCCGGATGGCTTGTAAGGGATTATCCGGAGATTCATGCCGTTGACCGCAAGGGAAATCTTATCAGGGAAGGTGCTGCAGTTACCTATCTGCACCCGGTTTTTCTGGAAAAGGCCGGACGCTATCTTGAGAAGCTGTGCAGTATCATTGCAAAATACAGCGCGGAAAACGGCGGACCCGTTGTTATGCTGCAGCCTGACAATGAAATATACGGTCTGCAGATGTGGAACGGCGACTATGACTTCAGCGGAGCATACGCCCAGTACGGGCAGGAAGACGGAAGGTATCCAAGATTCCTGGCGGAGCGCTTCGGCACGGTGGCTGCCGCCAATAAACGCTATGGCACAGATCATTCCTCCTTCGCTGAGTTTACGCCTGAGGACGAACCGGCCTCCGGACACGCAAAGTGGCTATGGAACAGGGACTGGTTCGATTTCTACAAGAAGTGCGGCGATGAATACATACGCTGGATAATAGGCATTTATGAACGGACAGGAGCCGGAAGCCTTTACTGCATAAACTCGGGAAATGCTGGCATGAACTCCTATTTCAGGGATATCAAGAAGGAATATGGAAACAAACTTCTCCTTGGCAGCGACCACTACTATACGCTGGGGCAGGAATTTGCCCAGAACAATCCAACCCCACAGATGTTCATGAGGTTCTGGCTTTCAATGCAGATACTCCGGCTTCTTAAAAATCCGCCGTCCGTGCTGGAGTTCCAGTTCGGAACATACGCGGACTGGCCGCCGTGCTGCCCCGAGGATCTGGATGCAAACCTGAAGATGCACCTTGCAATGGGGATGCAGGGACTGCACGGTTATGTCTTTTCCGGCGGACCCAACCTGAAGGGGGAAGGGCGCTTTACAGACAGCTACGACTTTTGCGCACCAATCGGGGAAGACGGCTCCATAAGACAGAGCTACTATGTGCTCAAAGATTTCGGTAAACTTCTTGAGGAGCATCCGGGAGTGCTTGAGGACAGAGTAACAGCCGAAGTGCAGACATTCATCCCCCTTGACTGTATGGACAGCTACTACCTCTGGGGAAATATGGGTGATCCGGCCTGCCCTGAACCGAACACAATACCCTGGTTTATACAGCGGGGAATAGGAACGACTCTTGCATCGTCAGGAATACAGAACACCGGATGTGACTGGGAGACTGCAGATATTTCCATGCCGCTTATTCTTCCGTCCTGCGGAATGATGCCCGAGGCGGACCAGATCGCAGCCGTGGATTTCCTGGAAAAGGGAGGAAGTATATTCTGCATGCCGGCAATCCCACGCTATAATGAGAACCTTGAACCATGCACGATTCTTGCTGACTACCTTGGAGGGGCATCGTCCGGAAACAAGATGAGGGATCCATATCTGACTGTCACGGGAGTGGACAATTTTGCCAGCACCCTGGCATTCTATCCGGCTGAACAGGTTCCTGAGGATGCAGAGATCATTGGCGTGGACAATCAGTCCGGTAAGACCGCTGCCTGGATAAAGACTACACGCGGAGGCGGCAAGTTTGCATTCCTGGGAGCATACTGGTGGCATATCAGAAGGGAGCAGAATTGGGTCGTAGAAAACATACTGAAGCTGCTCGGCGTGAAGAGGCATGTCTTCACAGATGACTACTGGATGTTCGCGGTCCTCAGAGGAAAAAGGCTCTGGCTCCTCAATCTCACCACAAGCGTGCGCACACCTGAAATAAAGGTCTGCATTGACGGAAAGGAACTTAAAGATCTGGGACGGATCACGCTGCCCCAGATGTCGGTGCAAATGATCGAACTGTAGATAAATGCGGAAAATAATGGATGGATTCCCTTAAAAACAAGCAGTGACAGCTTGAAAACAGGGAGTCCTGAAATATATTTTATCTTGCGTGATTTAAAGTATACGAGTGAAAATGGCAGGCATGCCCCGGATGGATGAATTGCATGGTCATTGCAAGGCCGGATTTGATTGAGACGAAAATGTTGGAAATTGCATTGAAGGTATTATTTATTCGCTTTTTATGCAATAAGATGTCATTTTTGATTCAGTCTGTCAGGCCGTGTAATGTTTTTGCGTCTGCCGGCGGGGTGGAAAATAGATAACAATATCTTTGTAAGGAGAAGTGTAAATGGCTAACGCTGTTGTTATGCCCAAGGCAGGCAATTCTGTTGAAGAATGTGTCTTGTCTGAGTGGAGCGTGAAAGTTGGTGACCAGGTTGAGGTCGGCAGCAAGATCGGTGTCATTGAAACTGACAAATCAACGCAGGACCTTGAAAGCACGGCCAAGGGAACTGTCCTGGCGCTGTTCTGCAATGCCGGGGACCTGATCCCCGTTCTCCAGCCCATTATGGCTGTGGGCAATCCCGGTGAGGATTTCAGCGCACTCGCTCCCGGCGGTGCCGCTCCTGCAGCTGCTCCTGCAGCACCTGCCCCCGCCGCTCCGGCTCCCGCGGCAGCACCTGCACCTGCAGCCAAGGCTGCGCCCTCCGGACCTGCAGCAACTGCAGTTGTAATGCCCAAAGCTGGCAATTCAGTTGAGGAATGCGTCCTTTCTGAGTGGTGCGTCAAGGTTGGCGACCAGGTCAAGGCCGGTGACAAGATCGGCGTCATCGAAACAGATAAGGCCACACAGGATCTGGAAAGCACGGCCAATGGTACAGTGCTTGCGCTTCTTTGCAATGCCGGGGATCTGATCCCTGTTCTCCAGCCCATCATGGCTGTCGGTAATCCCGGCGATGATTTCAGCGCACTTCTTTCAGGCGGCGCAGCTGCCGAAGCAGCTCCCGCGGCAGCTCCTGTCGCAGAGGCACCTGCAGCAGCGGCTCCTGCGGCAGCTCCCGCAGTAAAGGCAGCGGCAGCCGGTGAAAACGCCCCAATGAGCCCTCGTGCAAGGAAGTTTGTGGCAGAGCATCCCTTTGTGGTTCCCGCCATGCAGGGGACAGGCGTCAATGGCCGCATTATGGAATGCGATGTTAAGGCCGCATATCAGACAGCACCTCACCTCAGCGCAGCAGCCGCAGCAATGATGGCTGACGGCGTGGCAGCTCCCGCAGCAGGCACTGGACCGGATGGCATGATACTTGCCGGAGATATGGGCAAGCCTGCAGCAGCACCCGCACCTGCAGCAGCTCCTGCTCCCGCAGCGGCACCCGCAGCAGCTCCCGCAGCCGGAACGGATGTGATTACAGAGAAGCCTTTCGCCCAGATCCGCAAGATCATCGCCAGGCGCCTTCTCGAATCTCTCAACGGAATGGCTCAGTACACTCTCAATGCCGAGGCTGACGTCAGCGGTCTGCTTGCACTGCGCTCCAAGATCAAGGAAAACAGCGAGAAGTTCGGCCTTGCGAATATCAACATCGGCGATATGATCATGTTTGCGGTCATCAAGGCTCTCCAGAAGCATCCCGAGATGAACGGCGAGTATGCTGACAATGTGGTTAAGCTGCACAGCGCAGTCAACATGGGCTTTGCCTGTGACACACCCCGCGGTCTTATGGTCCCTGTGCTTCATAATTCCCAGAGCATGACCCTTTCGGAAATGTGCCGTACAGTCAAGAAGCTGGCCAAGTAAGTCGGATCGTAGCCATGTCGTTCTGTGGGC
>JAZURH010000169.1:0-7580 GCA_045606125.1 Lentisphaeria bacterium
GGACATGCAGGCCTCGCTTGCGCATACTATCAGACTGGAGGATGATGAAAGTCCGGCTGCCATGGGAATGTTTCCTCCAACGAAAATGTCCATTCCGCAAAGCACAGTCTCTTTGTATTTTTTCTGCATGCGGAGTATAGCCGCGCATACATAGTCCGCCCAGTCTATGCCTCCGCCTCTGTTTCGTCTGGCATGTGTGATGGAACTTACCACCGTCTCCCAGTCCTCCCATGGCATTTCCGCCAGCAGATCGCTGATCCTGAATTCCGCAGATGTGAAGGTTTCCGGATTAACATGGGACATTGTCACCATGTCGTCCTCCCGGGGGGCAGAGAACATTATTGTTTCAAAGCTGATTGTCATCAGGTTGCAGTTTCCTCCCTGATGGTCTACATGTCTTCCCATTACATTCAGTCTTCCCGGGGCCCTGGTGCAGATAAGTTTCCTGTCCGCCGCAAAATGATTCATTGCCTTCTTTGCAATTGAAAGCATTTCCGCTGACTGCCGCGTTATCACATCATTGTTGTCACCGTATATGACATGCATAAGCCTGCTGCATTCTGTTTCCGGTATTGTTGCCTCTTCCAGGAAGGACACCCATTCAGCGGCAGTTTTCTGCAGCAGTCCCGGCTGTATTTTTCGTTCAGGGACTTTTCTTAGCATCCTTTCAACTTCCAGCAGTTCGGATGGATTGTTGAAACCGAGTATTTTTTCCTGGTTGCTGACAGTCAGAATCACTGTGGAGCGGGGATTTTTCCCGTAGGCATACCAAAGTAGATCAGAAAGGTATATTTCCTGCTGTGCATTGTTCCTGGTGAAAGTTGAAATAGCCTCTTTGAGCAGTGCCGCCTTCACTATGTACACTGAGTTGTTGCGAAGCGGCGATGATGCAGCTTGTTCTGGTGTAATGGTGATTTCACCATCCATGGACTTGAATATAAAATTGCCTGGTGCTGAATTAATTGAGTCAAGCGTATGACTGTCCACAATGTCCGTGGAGGTGTCCATAAGGGAATCCCATATCGAGCCGAAAGCTTTTTCTCCATTTGAGGCATTTATTGGAGCCCCCTCGAAGAAATTGTCCAGCATTATGTTTTTCAATGTATTTTTTGAAGTTTCGCCGGAAGCAGTTTTTTGCTGTAATTCTGCTATTGCCTTCCTGAATCTTATGTCTGTCATTTCAAGTATGGCCATGGGGCGGCCTTTGCCGTCGCAGACGATGTGCCCGGCCGAACTTTGCTCATTTCGATGCAGAGCCAGCACGCCCAATGCTGCATTTGAACTGCTGCAGGTTTCATAGAACTGCTCCAGAAGATCCTTGTCTATGATCCTGTCTCCTGCCACAAGCAGGATATCTTCTTCATCTCTTATTGTGGTAAGTGCGTCCAGAGCGCACAAAACAGCGCCTGCAGTACCGTTCTGCTCCTTCTGGTATGCGAACACAACATTACTGAACTTTTCTCCTACGGTGGAAATTACTTTTCCGGCAAGTTCCCCCCCTACGACTACGATGAACTGGCCAACGCTTGTTTGGGAATATATATCCATGGCGCGTACTATGGCAGGAACTCCGTTTACCTCGAAGCATACCTTTGGTATGGAGTCCGACTGCATTCTTTTGCCTTTTCCCGCTGCAAGTATTATGGTGTATGCTGGTGCTTTCATTGTAGTCTGCAAATATGCTTCAAAGTTGTTGTTTGTTATGGTGAGGTAATTTCAAAAACAACATTGAAATGCGCGTCGACAAACATATTGGTGTCGGCAGCGCCTTTTGTATTGTATCAAAGTGCGGTTTTGAGCCGCTGCCTCAGTCACTGATCTCATCTCCTTGCTTATTTCGCACTATTTTTGAAATTATTTCATGGGGCTGCCAATCCTCGAATTTGTGCCAGGGGATGTTGACTTCCGCATGGGCGGTCACTATGTCGTCCACATGCATGAGCAGAGGATAGTCTTTCAGGTCAATTTTTCCTGTTGACGCCCTGGCTTTCAATGCTCTTGCCACCCGTCCGGCAACTACAAGTGATTCAAGTGTCACTCCCTTCAGTTCAGCCAGCGCCCGGTCTATGTCCATGCCTTTGCCCAGGAGAATACCCACTTTGCGGGTGCGTCCTCCGTAGACTGTCACATACAGATCGCCTATGCCTACCATGAAACTGTCCCTGCTTCCTCCCAGCAGTTCCACCAGTCTGTCCATTTCCCTGGAGGCCTGAAGGAAGACTGCGGCTTGTGAATTGTAGTGCATTTCCTCTTCATTGCCGCTGATCCGTATGTTTTCGCCTATTGTAAGCGCAACCGCCAGAGCGTATCCGTTCTTGAGTGCGACTGCGGATTCTATTCCAATGACATCGTCTGTCAGTATGACATGGTAATAGGTGGTTGTCATTGCGTCCTTCATCATTTCCAGGGCCTTCCTGTCCTTGCCGCAGAAAGCCACAAGTGACTGGTCATGGGCTACAAGTTCATAGCTGGTGCATGGACCGCCTATTGCACATACACTGTTGCTTTTGCCAAGTTTTCTTAGTTCTCTTTCCCAGAAATCAGGGTAGCATTCCAGTGTGCCGTCCTCTTTGTCCAGCAGTCCTTTTGTAACGGTCAGAAGCGGCACGCCGTCCGGTACTGCCGGCAGTACATTTTCGGCAAACCATTCCACGCCGAATGAACTTACCCCCCCTATTATGAAGTCCACTCCCTCCAATGCCTTTTCCATGTCAGTGAACTGGAAATATTCGATACCTTCCGGAAAATCCCTGTCGAACTTCAGATGCCTGTTGCTTTTTGATGCATGATCAATGATCTGCCTGTCCAGCGGTGTTCCCACCAACCGTACATGGTTGCCGTTTTCCCTGGCGGGGAATGCCAGTGCCGACCCCATCATTCCGGAGCCTATTATCGCAATGGTCCTGCTCATTGTCATATTTCCTCTATGAATGCGACACAATCCAGTGCGGAAAGTGCTTCAACTATCTTGCTGTGCCTGGTTTTTGCAAGTTTTGGGCCGCGGATCGTTACTTTCAATGTATAGACTCCAAGACCGGTATTGGCGTATGCCGGGTTGAACTCGATTTCATCAAGATGCAGTCCGAACTCCCTGATGGCTGTGATGAAATCCTGCAGCATATTGCGGCTTTTCAGTTCCAGATGAAGTTCCAGACTGCGGGAGTGTCTTTTGAAGTGGGATTCCAAGTCGGGAAACAGTATGACGCACATTATAAGGGCAACAAAACCTATGAGCGCACTGGTGTAGAGACCGAACCCTATGCACATGGAAAGTATGGCGTTTGCAAGCAGGCATACGGATGTTGTCAGTCCTTTCAACTGGTTTCTTGAACTGAAAAGAAGGGTGTTGCCGCTTATCGTGGCCAGACATATCAGGGTTGCCGCTGACAACAGGGAAACCGGCATTTTAAGTATCATCATCGCAAACTCGTCGCAAAGGGCGGCGAATACGCTTATCACACCGGCAAGTATGAAAGTCCTGAGTCCTGCAGGATGGCGCTTGGTGGCACGTTCCCAACCTATAAGCGCGGATAACACAAAGGCAAGGCCGACACGGAGAAGTATTGCCCCGTAATGTGTTGGCTGAAGGGCCCATTCTCCAAGAATTATGCCAAGTATGTCATTGTGGATCATGCTGCATTACCTCATTTTCTTTATTCTTCCATGATGGCGCATATAGTCCATTATGGAGTAGTATTCGTCATTTTCAATATCAGGTTCAGGAGCGGGAAGGATCCTGCAGTAGGGGTGGCCTCCTGATATTTTGTTTTGTATGGCAGAAAGTTCTTCCTTCATGCTGGCCAGTTCCGCATCTTCGCCGGATTGTGCATTCTCCGCCGCCGGATGTTCCTGTCCGTCGGCAAAGGAACCTGACAGGTACAGCCCAAGTTTTGCGCATGCAGGACCTGCAATTTCGTACAGTATGCTGGAAGACATGATTATTGTCTGCAGCATGGATCCCATTTCGCCGCCTATGATACGGGCACCCATGGCCGCCAGGCCTATGGCCACACCAGCCTGGGGGATAAGAGCCAATCCCAGGTATGATCGCACTTTGGCGGATGTCCCTGCCGCCAGGCATCCCAGCCACGCTCCTCCATATTTACCTGCAATGCGCACTATAAAGTATAGCACGCCTATCAGCAGCAGGGATTTTCCGGACACTGCGCTGTCCATGTCCATCAGCGCATCCAGCCTGAACTGGAGCCCGGAACGGACGAAGAACAGTAGCAGTACTGGCGGGGAAAAGTAGTTTATCTGCCTGAAGAGCGTGCCGTCCTCTGCCAGATTTGTATATATCATTCCCATTGCCATGCAGCCGAGCAGGGGTGATACATCAAGGGCTGCGCCTATTCCGCAGAGGGCGAAAAGTAGGGCAACTGCTACGATAAGCCTGTTGTCTTCGGAACGCTTTGCCGTCACGAGCGCTCTGAGAAGGCACCCCATGAGTGCGCCAATTGCTATCATAAGCAGATTGAGCAGTATGGGTTTCATTATTACAACGGGTGTCAGGCTGCCGCCCATTACTGCAATGGACAGGGATACTGCCACGGAGAACGAAATAAGGCTGACTATATTGTCCAGGGCCACTACAGACAGAAGCGTGTCCACATAGGCTCCTTTTGCATTGGTCTGCTTAATTGTCATAAGAGTTGAGGCCGGGGCTGTTGCCGAGGCAAGCACAGACAATATGATGGAGAAGGGCAGGGGCAGATGCAGGACGAAGAATGTGAGTATGAATACCAGAGCTGAAGCCGTCATGGCTTCCAGCATTGTGATAAGCAGCAGCTTCGGTCCGTTGCTGAGAAGTATGTTTATCTTGAAGTATTCGCCAGTGGAGAAGGCTATGAAGGCCAGCGCTATGTCTGATATGAATTCCGTGCCTTCTATCACTCCGGATGGCACCATGTTTGCGCAGCAGGGTCCCAATGCCACGCCTGTCAGTATGTAGGCGGTCACATTGGGCAGCCGAAGCAGTTTTGTAATGCGCGTGGCTGCGAATCCGCAAAACAGCATGATCGCCACGGATATGACGATCACGGAGACCGGCATGGTACCGGCAGCGGATATGTTAATGTTTTCAAACATCTATCGCAAGTGCATGTTTTTTAATGTATGTTTTTTTTAGGTATGACTTACCTAATTTACATTGAAAATATTTTTGTCAAGGCAGTTTTTAACAAGTTGATTTTACCACCGCTTTAAAAATGGCGTTCCCGGGGTATAATAAGCCATTTGTTTTTGGGTTCAACGACTCCTGGGAGACTTTGATATGGATATTTCTGACAGTGACAGGCGCATGGTGCTTGACATGCCGGTGCGCATAAATGAGTTTGGGCCGGATGACAGGCTGCATGGGCATGCCTGGTTCAATTACATGCAGCATATTGCGGCGGCTCATGCGGAGAAGATAGGCTTCGGAATGACGGCGCTGAAGGAAAAGGGCATGGCATGGATACTTTCACGGGTTAAGATGCATCTGGATGACAGTCCATACCATGATGACATACTGAGGGTGGAAACCTATCCCAACGGAGTTGACAGGCTTTTTGCCAAAAGGCAGTTCAAGTTCAGTTCTGCCGTTACAGGGAAGGTGTTCGGATTGGCATCAAGTTACTGGCTGGTGCTTGCCCTGCCGGAAATGCGGCTGCGTCCGCCAATGGCCATGGGAGTTGATCCGGAACTTAACAGGGAACTTGAGGACTTTTTCCCGGGGCTGGACAGGCTGGAATCAAGAGAGACAGTAAATCCGGTGATTCATGAAATACCAGCTTCGCATATAGATCTTAACAATCATCTGAATAATACCCACTATTGCGAATATGCCCTGAATTGGATTTCACGGCAGACTGGAAAAATCGCAAGGATATCGGATATTCAACTGAATTATAATCATGCGGTTGTGCTTGGCGGCCGCCTTGAGGTTTGCGGGCATCTGGAGAATGACAACTTCTATGTGGAGGGCAGGGACCTGGAATCCGGTAAAAACTCTTTCCAGGCCGAAGGAATATTTTGCTGAATATTCTGGAAAATATGACGCTTGCAAAAAAAAGTCACAGATATCCCATAACTTTTCAGAAACAACATATTTTCATGCAATTTTAAGGAGAAAGTATTCTTGTTTTGCAAAAGTGACTCCAAAACGCCAGTGTGCGATCCATAAGTTCAGGGCTTCTGCAAGTAAAAAACGGGAATCCATGCTATCATTAGTTTCGACCAAAAAACAAAGGAGGTCGCATGGATTCCCGGGAACACAACCTTCCTATACTCGGGCAAATTGTCAAGCACATACCCCCCGAAACTTATCGACAGCCTGAAGAGAAAACACCGCATCCAGACCCGCGCGTTCTCCGCTACGAGCCATGTGGTGGCCATGCTGTTCGCACAACTGTGCCATGTCCTCAGCCTCAATGACATCTGTGACAGGCTGGAGGCAGAGTTTCCGCAGGCTTTTCACTTTGATAAAGGGGATGATCTGGAGCCGCAGAAACCTGGTGCTGTTGATTGAATTCATGGATAAAGACATGGGCATGAACGGAAAATCGCCTCCAGTGAGGCTAACCGCCGTGCAGCTCCAATTCGACTTCGGTGACTTATAGTGGAAAAAGCCATATTTGACAAAATCACTTTTCCCAATCACAGGGGTGCTCTACCTCAATTTTCCCCAAAAATCCGCTGTTTTGAAAAGTTATGGGATATCTGTGGAAAAAAATCATAAAAGCAGTTGCAATATTAAGAAAATAATGTTAAAATTACGATGCAATAGGCTTGCTTGGATTTTGTTTTTAATCAGATGAAAAATAGATAGGGAGTTCTTGAAAATGAAAAAGTGTCAGAATAGTACAACGGAATCGAAGGACTTGTCTTTCGATGGAGTGCATTCCGGCTGTTTTACACTTATAGAACTGCTGGTTGTCATTGCCATCATTGCCGTTCTTGCGTCCATGCTGCTTCCTGCCTTAAGCAAGGCCAGGGCCAAGGCTAAGATTATTGCATGCGTAAATAATGAAAAAACTATTCTAATGGGATTGATTCAGTACGGAAACGACTATGATGAGTTTATACTGCCGTCAGATACTTGGAGCACGGATAAGCGCATTATGGTGGATGATCCCAGCAAATCCACAGTTTCTTATCCGTATTTCATCGGCCCCTATATCGGGCTGCCCCAGATAGTTCCAAAAGGCAAATATGTGTCACATAGCAATAATGACTATATTGTTGTTAGAGGTGCTGATCAGCGGGGAGTCCTCTGCTGCCCCGCATCCAGCATTAGGATTCAAACATATGCCTATGCTCATTACGGTATTCCGGAATACTATGTGGGCGGACGCGGAGGGTACCAGAATCTGCGCTTTTTCCACTATGAAACACCGTCCATGGCATGCTATATAGCTGATTCAGCCTATCCCAGCAGCGGCAGAGTTGCCGGTTCCTTCAGCAACGGGGACAACTCCACTGCAGAGCAGAACGGACTTGTGGGCATTTGCAATGACGGGCGGCAATGGAGCCGCAACAGGCATGGCAAGAGGTCAAATGTGGGATATATTGACGGCCATGTGGAGACATTGACTGAACTT
>JAZURH010000170.1:0-1845 GCA_045606125.1 Lentisphaeria bacterium
GAGATTTTGCAGACCTCTGCCTAACCACTTGGCTACCACGCCTCTTTTTGAAAACGAGTATAAGATACAGCCTTTTTCGTTTTTGTCCAACGGACTGTACGCATTTTTTGTTTTTTTTGAGTTTTTTATTTTATTTTGAAATTATTGCATGGCATAAGAACATTGTTTCAAGCCATTCAGGGGACTTTTACGCTTGTTCTTTCTATAATTTCGCCCGATGAAATACTGGCGCTGCCCACAGGCTGCCCCGATTCAGCGGCAGCTGCCAGCAGTTTTATCGCCGTTTCCCCGATTGCAAATGCCGGCTGTTCGATTGTTGTAAGACCTGCAAGCCTGCCGTCAGGCCAGGATACATTATCATATCCCATTACCGAAATATCCCCGGGAATCTTCACCCCCTGCTTTTCAGCGGCCTCCCATATATGCCTGGCCCAGTGATCCCGCCCGGCAAAAATAGCTCTCGGCCCCGTTTTTTTCATAGCCTGCCGCAATATTTCCTCCACAGTGGAAGCAATTTCCTCAGGACTTGCCGTCCCTTCGAAGATTCTGCACATTTCCTTTGCGGGAGCCAAATCGTCTTCAGCAAGTGCGCCCTTGTGTCCGGCAAACATCTCCCTGTAGATATAATGATTGGTTCCTCCGCCTATGAATCCAATGCTGCGCATTCCGTTTTCAACCAGATAACGCCCTGCCAGTCTTCCCACTCCACGCAAATCCATCTTTACGGACAGAAGCGACCCCTCCTCCTCGCAGTTGGCGACCACATATCTGAGACTTGCCTTTTCCAGAGCCTCTTTCATTGCATGGGGGAGCCTGTCAAGAAATATCATGCCATCACATGTACCGCTGGATATATGGGCTGCAAGCTGTTTACCCACACAGTCGCTCTTAGTAAAGAAAAGCAGAAGCTCGGCATTCAGCTCGGCGGCAGCAGAAGCGGCACCGCACAGGATATTTGCGACCTCACCAGTCCGGGCGCCGGTGGAGGGCATAACAAGTATGTACTTCCGCATAACCGGACTGTCCCCGTCATGAAAAAGAAGTTTCATTCCTTTTCCAGGGACATGACAAAGCCGTTTTCTGCGTATCAGTTCGTCAAAGACCGCTCTCAAAGCTCCCCTGCCGATTTCAAGTTGCCTGCACAATTCCCGTTCAGACGGCAGGAAACCGGAAGCGCCAACATCCCCGTTCAGGATGCTGTTCTCTATCTTGCGAAGTGCTGCTTCAGTTTTTTTCTGCATATTCTGCTGAATCAGCGTGAGAAGAAGTAAGGCTTTCCAGTGCGAGCCGACTCGTATATACCGCAAATAAGTTCCACTGCGCGCCTTCCCTCGTTGCCATCCAGGACCAGTTCCTTTCCGGTCAGTATGGCGTCAGCCAAATCAGATATCTGGCATGCATGGCCGTAGGAGTTGATATTTGTGGGATCCGAACCGCCATGGGGCTTGTTATATTCATCCAGGGTCTTTCGTATTTCCTCGTCTTCAGGTTCCGGCACTGCAAACTCCCATCTTACAATCTTATCCTCTTCAAAAGCCACGGAACCGTTACTGCCGGAAAATTCGACTCTGCGTGAGAATCCAGGAGCGCATGATGTACTTACTTCTATTGTACCGAAGGATCCGTTACGGTATTTTATGGCAGCGCACAGATTATCTTCCACTTCAATGGAGTGAGTAAGAGTCCCTGAAAACGCAAAGACTTCCTCCGGGGCCCCGTTCACATACAGAAGCAGATCCACCATGTGTATAGCCTGATTCATAAGTGCTCCGCCGCCATCCATCTTCCATGTTCCCTTCCAGTTTGAGGCGGTATAGTATTTGGGAAGTCGGATCGTAGCCATGT
>JAZURH010000171.1:0-3165 GCA_045606125.1 Lentisphaeria bacterium
GAAAAATGTACTTTACCAACCCCATCCCTGCTTTGCAAAAGACAGCAAGGGAAAGCCCCTCTACATCGGCAGAGAACTGAAACTGCCCCGTTCCTGGAAACGCCCGGCGGACTTTGCCGAACAGGGAACCAGAGAAATGACAGCAGAAGATTTCAAAGTCGCCATTACACGGCTATGCGACCCGGCATTGGCGTCCCCCGTGTTTTCAAACCTGAAATCCTTTATAGCCGGGATGGATGAATGTTCAGCGGCAATTTCCGCCCAAGGTTCAGACTGCGATTACAGGAACATTCCTTTTAAAGGTGTGGATGTGCTGGACAAATATACGCTGCGCATAAATATGACAAGAAAATATCCCCAGGCAATCTACTGGATGGCAATGCACTTTTTTGCTCCGGTACCATGGGAGGCCCTTGAATTCTACAAACAGAAAGAAATACAGGAAAGAGGACTTACATTCAATTTCTGGCCAGTTGGTACAGGTGCCTACATGATGGACATATACGAGCCTGATTCAAGACTTGTGCTGCTGCGCAATCCAAATCACAGAAACAACCCATATCCTTATGAAGGCGAACCGGAAGACAAAGCAAACGGATTATTGAACGATGCCGGAAAAAATGCCCCATTCCTTGATAGGATATACTACCAGTTCGAAGCGGAAACCGTACCGGAATGGATCAAGTTCATACAGGGTTACTATGATATGTTCCAGATAACAGAAAGCACAAACGATACTCTGGACGGCATAATGGACGGTATGTCCGATCTCTCACCGGAAATAAAAGCAAAGGGAATATCCCTGATCACATCACCGCGCCTTGTATCGTATTACTACGGATTCAACATGCTGGATGAAACATACGGCGGCCTGTCCTCCCGTGCAGTAAAGCTCCGCAGGGCCATTTCCATTGCAATTGATACACAGATATTCATTGATGTTTTTTCTGCAGGTCATGGCATGGCTGCAAGCAGCATAATTCCTCCGGGCATACCGGGAGGAACCATGAATGAAAACTACTACAACAAGTACTTGTTCACCACCTGGAAATCAACAAAGGCCAGGCGTCCCATAGAAGAGGCCAGGGAACTTATGAAGGAAGCCGGATATCCGGGCGGAATAGGACCGGATGGAAAAAGGCTGGAACTGAGATATGACAATTCCTCCACGGGAGGGGCTAACTTCAAATCAAAGTTTCAATGGCTGAAAGGCAGGCTGGAACTGATAGGAATAGATCTGATAGACAACGGAAGTGACCTGAACAGATTCAGAGACAAGATGGCCACAGGAAACTGGCAGTTCATGAGAAAAGGCTGGGTGGCTGACTACCCGGATCCTGAAAACTTCCTGTTTCTGTTCTACAGCAAAAACGGTCATGTGGCAAGCAATGGACGCGGACCGAACTACACCAACTACAACAACCCTGAATATGACAGGCTGTTTGAGAAACTTGAATGCATGGAGAACAGTCCACACAGAGAAAACCTTATACGGCAGGCAAATGAAATACTTATGCGCGACGCACCCTGCATCTGGGACTCACACCCTGTAAGCTACACGCTGATACAGCCCTGGATAAAAAACTACAAGCCGAACGAAGTAGGTAGAACTTTCCTGAAGTTCAGGCGCAAGCAGGTTCAGCGTTAGCCAGTCTGTTAGCGTTTAACAAACAGAGGCATTCCGTTGATAAGCTGTTCCCTCGCTCCGGGAACTATGTTTTTTCCGTCATTGGATACCACGATCAACTTGGGCATGGGAGCGCTGACTATTGCTTCAAGCGGCGCATTGACTTTGCCAACCAGGCGTATTTCCATAATTCCATCTCTTACAACAACAGACCCGGCGCAGCTGTATCTGCTGTTTATCCTTTCCAGGGACTCCTTGCAGCGTTCTCTGTACACGGCCTTCAGCTGATCAAAATCCGGAAGTGCACTTAGGATCTTCCCGAACTTAAGTTCCTCGGCTATCACACCCGGGTTCTTCCTGTTCATCCATGGGACTGTAA
This sequence comes from Lentisphaeria bacterium, assembly GCA_045606125.1. Taxonomy (GTDB): domain Bacteria; phylum Verrucomicrobiota; class Lentisphaeria; order Oligosphaerales; family Oligosphaeraceae; genus RGIG3456. Next base: position 2,007 of record JAZURH010000171.1, read on the forward strand.
CATCGACTGAGTCCATCATCTCAGCAAAGTTCTTGAATTCAGGCACTATCACGCCATAATTTTTATTAAGCATGGCAGATATTCTCTTGAACGCAGTTGCTTTGAGCATGGGTTCCATCTTAGAATTGATCTTAAGCTTCCGCAGTTCATCGAGCAGATATGCAACAATATCATCAGAATCAGCAGCGCCTACTGAAAAACCCTCCAGGAACTTATGATATTCAGACACATTATCTTCTTTTTTGCGCTCGTACCTGAACTCATAATTTTCCGTATTAAAATCCTTGCCGAACACTTCGTTGGTATGAGTCTCTACCACATTGTCCGCCGGATTAAAGGCATGATAGATTTTTCCGAAGACGCGCATCACGCCCGGTTTTTCAGGATCAGCTGCAAAAACAAGCATTTTCGGTGAATAAAGGCGATTCCACTCCCCGGCCGTGCGTTCTCTATACTCAATATAATAAAAATTAATGAGAGCCGGCGTATCACCGGACATGGCAAGAACCTCGTTCTCGATTACCTCTCTGGCACGGCTGAATTCCAGCATCTGTTTAAGGGGATTTTCCCAGATAGTGCCTTTTGCCACATCGGCAAGAAGCATCTCTATCTTGCTGCACTCCTCCTGTGTAGGAGGAAGCTGGCTCAAAGTAAAGGTATTAAGCGAAGGCAGGCTCAAATAAAGATTGAAGTTAGCAAGAAGCCGCTTGTAGCCGTCCACAAGAGGATCATCGGCAGATGCGATCTCAATGTACCGCTGCATCAGCGAACGATAGCGCACCAGATCAGGCAGAGCCGCTGGTATATCATCACGCAACCTGGTCAATTCCTGTTCAACATTGCTTCGTATGCGGCTCCTCTCACGGGCTTCACGCTCCCACGCCTGCAAACGTTCAGCCTGCTCCGTGAAAACTTTCCTGTCATACTCGTTCACATTGGGAAGATACTGCAGGGCTTCATCCTTTTTTGTATTAAGTTCAGCTATTTTAGCCAATTCCTCTTCACTTCCTGTAAAGGGACGGTTTTTTGCCTCGCTTATGGCAGATTGAACGGCTGAAATGAACTGGGTCACCTCGGAAACCGCATTACGCACACGGCGATCATTCCATTCATCATAGGACTTACGCCATGCCTTGACTCTGTTCTAAGTCGGATCGTA
>JAZURH010000172.1:0-2318 GCA_045606125.1 Lentisphaeria bacterium
CCCCACCCAGCCGCCCTTATAAAATATCGCCCCACTCCAAAAAAGCAACACCAAAAAGAGAAAATAATTGAATTTATTTTTTTGCATATAAATAAATGCAATTTAATAAATATCAATAATGTATACAATTCCTCGTTCAACTGAAAAATCTGTTAAAAACGCCGCAACCATTTTGGACTTTCCAAACATCACAGCTGATCAACTGGAAAACTGGTATTTTTAAGAAAAAAACTGCAGTCCTATTACTATCATGCAGTTCCCAAAAATATTTCATAAACTTATGAAATAATTTCAATCATCGAAATATGTGTCGACATAAACACATTGGCACCGACAATGCTTCTCACTGCTGCTTTGAGCCGTTACCTTAGCCACTGTACCCGTCTTATAACGCAATTCACGCTATTTCTTAAATTATCTCTAATAATAAAAAACATGAATGCTCTTTACCCTTTTTATAATACAAGGCCGGCTCCATGACAACTTAAAAGGAGGAAATAATTGATTCAAATCTAAATCCGCTTTTTTTAATGGCATCTTCAAGAGGCACTATTACAAAGGAACGCTCCATCATGCGCGGATGTGGTATTGTCAGCCTGGGACTATCGAGTGAAATATCGTCATAAAGTAATATATCCAGGTCTATGCTCCTGCTTTCGCGGCTGCTGTGCACAGCAGGACGCCCCAGTCTTGTTTCTATGCTTTGAGTAAGATCCAGCAATTCTTCCGGTGTACCTTCCCAATATCCAACAAGTGCCGAATTATGGAAATCAGGCGTGCCGGGAACACAGTCCACGGGCTTACTCACAAGAGTCAGCCCGCAGACAATGCCAGTCACGCCCCCCTCCTCCAGCAGGCACACAGCCTGACGGAAAGCGGCGGGGACATCACCGATGTTCCCGCCCAGGGCAATTGCTATTCTATGCAATGGCATCAGACTTTCGCCGGCTTGCCTGTTTCAACACTTGCGTAGCATGCGTTCATGCAGTCAATGGTCCTGCGGTGCCAGTCAAGATTGATCTTTGGCTGCTTGTGGTTCCTGATGCAATCCACAAACTCATCAATCAGACCTATCCACTCATCGAAATAGGTATACTGCACCGTGTAACGGTCATTGGGAGCACCATTGTGATATACATTGGGGCCGAAGCAGTCGCACATTATTGTACCCTTTTCGCCTGTAATCGTCAGGTTGACTTCCATTCTCTTCGGGAAAACCTCCCATCCTGGTGCCGGAACCTTGAGGCGTTCTTCCATGCGTGACCATGAAGGATCGAACAGGAAGGAGACGCCGTTCTTCATCTTGCCGTTGGCAAGAATCATATCCTCAACTTCAAGATCGGGACGCAGGTTTGGCGCGACTTCCGAATAGACATAGTCGAAATCGGAGCCGGTGAGCCAGCGTATAAGGTCAAATATATGGGGATGGTCGCAGAGCGCACCGCCGCGGAAACGGCTGTCCCCTTTGCGGAGCTGGACACGCTTGCCGTAGCTTGCTTCTGGAACACCCTGCCACGGGAAGGCCCAAACGGGTGAAAGAGTAATATTTGTGGCCTGTATGGAAAGTATCCTGCCAAGCTCGCCGCCGGCAATAAGCTTCTGCAGGCGCTTCACCACTGGATTGTAGTGCATTTCAAGTTCGATCTGGCATACGATTCCGCTTTCCTTTACGATCTTCTGCATTTCATCATATTCAGCAGGATCAAAGGTGGGTATCTTCATGGAGAGAATATGCACGCCCCGCTCGGCGCACATCTTCATCTCCCGGAGATGCTGGTCATTGGCCGAAGCTATTACAACAGCCTCGATATCCGGATGCTTGCTGAACATCTCCTCAGCTGAGAGATAGCAGGGCACTCCATTGTCGTAAAGTTCATATACATCCTTGGCGTTCTGGTCAGCAGCGCAGGAGGCCACCCAGTCCAACTTGGAATTCTCACGCAGTGTCTGATAATATTTTCTGGTATGGCCATGGGTAAGGGCCATCATTGCGATCTTTACAGGTTTCATGGTCATTTAGCCTCCTTTCTGTATACAACAGGAGTTCCGTTCCCGTCGGTTGCAAGAGCGTCTTCGATCTGCCTGTTGAGCAGGGCATCGGCCCCGTTCCATGCCTTGATCAGCTTCTTGTCACAAAGAACCGCATACGCCGCCCTGATGAGAAGAATCTCCTCCTGATCAAAACCGAAAAGTTCGGTATCAGTATCAGTGAACCGTTCTTCACCGGCTTCCGTGTACTTGTATATGGATGCCTGGGGGACCTGGGTATCAACCACCCTGTCTGATGCGACGCCGCGGCGGGCAATTATCTCATGCCT
>JAZURH010000173.1:0-5442 GCA_045606125.1 Lentisphaeria bacterium
TTCCTGTATCATGGACAGGATCAACTTCAGCAGTTCCGAAAAGGCCTTGTTTTCATAGGCAGAAGAGAGAGCCCGGACGATTTCATCCAGCGATATTTCGTCTTCTGAGTTGCAAATCAGTAAATCCATGCTAATCTTTTGCCGCATCCGTGTTTCTCCTATTCTATTCTTTGTTGAGTGAGACCTTCAAAAAATAGAACACGGATGCATTTCTTCAAACTCAATTGTTCGTCAACAAATTCTGCACATTATCCTATTATAAATTAACATAAAGGAGATTTGCATGTTTAAAAAAGCAGTTCTGCTGTTTGCTGCTGCAGTGCCCGTTATTGCCTGCACAACATGGATTGTGACCCCGGAGATGAATGAAACAGGAAAAATGTTTCTTCACAAGACCAGAGATTGGGGTGGAAGAAAGGAAGTCCCGGTTCATTTCTTCTTTTCGCAATACGAGAAAAGCAAATACAAAGTGCTTGCCAACAGTCATTATCAGCTCTTGAATGAAAAGGGACTTGCCATGATGGACACAAGCGCTCCTAAAACAACTGATATGCCCGAGGGCAAAAAAAAATACACTACTATAAAGGAAATCATGGCTGAAGTGGTCCATAACTGCGCAAATGTGGAGGAAGCCCTGGCCGTCCTTGAAAATATGACCAGGAATGGAAGCGATCCAGTCAGCGAAAATTATCTTCTCTGCGATCCCCATGAAGCGGCCGTTGTCGAAATATCACCGAAGAATATTTCTGTAAAGAAAATCAAAAAGGGATTTACGGTCCATACCAATCACCACATACATCAGGAAATGCTGCATCTTTCAAAAGGCAGCCTTAAAGGAAATGTTAAATCAGCAACGCGCATGCTGATAGCCCAGGACTGGCTGGCAAGAGCCATACAGGATCATGGCAAGGTTACCATGGCGGATTCAATGGCTCTTTCAAGATTCAGCGATGAGGAAAACTATCCGGACATGGCTCCCTTCAGGGGCTGCACTGTCTGTGCTTCAGACATTATGCCGGACCCGGAGAACCCGGCTCTCTTCAGTACGATCAGGATCTGCCCAGGTCCGATGAAATATGTTCCGGCGATTCCAATACCCATGGCAATACAGGAAATACCTGAGGTCCTTAAAAATGGCGAAATGGGCAAATTGGCGTACAAGATCAAGCGTGGGCGTCCTGACAATTCTGAATATATTTCACTTTTCGTGCAATTTGAGGAAAATGCCTGGAAAGAATATCTGGCCGCTTTGGAAGAAGGCAGAAAATTGCTGAAAGAAGGAAAAAGTGATGTGTACCTGAAAAATATCCAGAGTCTGGTGGACAGGCAGGTGGCAGAGGCATACAGCCTTATGGAAAAAGTCCTTGCAGGGCAGAATGCCCCCAAGGACTGATACTCGATTTCGCCGGTCAGCTCTTTCTTATCCTTGCAATGAAAATGGAGTTGTCGCTGCCGTATTTCATGCAGATATTCCAGTCAAATGGATTCGGCGGATTGGTCTGCATCCATTCAGAGGCTATCACCCAGGACTCATCGGCGGAAATACTTGTGCATCCGAAGTTTCCGAGGCGCGCGCCTCTGTTGGGAACGGCTATCTGCTCTGTTGAACGGATCAGGCACATCCTTTTTACATCGAATTCTGCAAAGAAAAGTGGTGCACGGTGGCGGAATACATGGTCATTGTCCGCACCGCTGCGGGTGTAGACCATGAAAAGTATGCCGTCGCATACAAACCAATGCTGCTGTGTGCAGTAGTTGCCGCTTTCACTGCCGTCGTCAAATATCAGCGGAACAGGTTCCGCAAGATTCAGGCCGTCATTGCTGAAAGTGACATAGCCCCGCTTGTCATTGCGCAGGGTGACATAGTACCTGTCCCCGAAATACACTATGGATGGTTCGCAAAGCCCTCGGGGTTCAGGAACTGTTATGGAATTGCCGATTTCCAGCAGTTTCAGTTCACTGCCGTCAAAGGAGCAGCGCATTATCGAGACATGATACAGATTGTTCCAGGGATTTTCAGTATCCTTTCGTGACATGAAATACACTGGGATAAGCAGATCGCCATTGTCCAGCTCAAGGCTTTGTCCAGAACCGTTTCTACAGCAGAAATACTTGTCGTCATCCGGCATTGCTATTGATCTGAAAGGCTCCCAGTCATCCTTTTCCCTGTCAAAAATGCTCCACAATGTGCATCGGGGGAATGGATTTTCGTGTATTTCATCATTGCGATATATGACATCACCGCCAAGCAGAAGCATTTTTCCGCTTTTTTTATGGTACATCGGTGTTGCATCGCAAAAAGCCTGCATGCATCCGTCTGCAAGTTCTTTTCTTTTGAGATTTGCCGATTTGCGTATTTCCGACCAGTTTTGCCCACCGTCCGGGCTGGTCATCAACTCTATTCCGTAGAAAATATCGCTGCCGCTGAGCCGCAGAGGCTGGGTGGTAATCACAGTATAGCCATCAGGAAACATGGCACCTCTGGTATGAACATAGCAGAAATTACCTTTGAAATTTGTGCCGATTCGCAGCAATTCAATATTCATCTCAAAATATCCTTTAAAAAAAATCCCTTTACAATTCAACCTTTACGGGGGCATCTATGCAAATCGTGTCCGGTGTCACAATGCAATCCATGGCGAGAACTTTCACTCCTGCCTTTGCCGCTTTTTGCAGCGCAGCTCCGAAGGCAGGATCTCTTTCATCATTGGGACGAACTTCACTCATGCCTTTCATCTGCACCACAAACAATATATATGCCTCATAGCCGTAATTCAGGCATTCCGTCAATTCCCTTAAATGCTTGACACCCCGCTCAGTGGAGGCATCGGGAAAACTGGCTACTCCGTCATTCTCAAGGGTAACGCCTTTCACCTCAAGAAATGCACGTCTGCAGCCGTCTTCCACAAAGAAATCAAACCTTGAACTGTGCCATGTGACTTCCCTGCGGATCACGGCTTTTCCGGAAAAGATTCCGCTTGCCGGAAGCCATTCGGCGGCTACATCGTTGGGAACCTGGGAATCCATGTTCACGAGCAGCGGCTTTTGATTTTTACGCTGTTTCTCCACTGCGATCAAATCATATTTTGTCTTGCGTAAAGTATTGTTTGAAATTTCAAGATAAACTGGTACACCCGGCAAAAGCAGTTCACCGCATCGTCCCGTGTTTTTTACATGCACAACCGTCTCGATGCCGTCAATGTCAACATACGCTACGAATCTATTGGGGCGGCGGATAAACTTCCCTGATATGATTTCACCATAATTCACTTATTTTATTGCTCCTGTAAAAGTCGTTTTCTGTTATGAATATTATAATCCTTTCATAAAAAAAATTATAATCCTTTCATAAAAAAACAAATAGAAAAGTGCAGCTTGTTTTTTGTGTTTATGATTTTTTCGATTTGAATGTTTTCAGAGCATGAAAATATACAGAGTTCAAATATTCAGTATCGATAGGAACTTTAATGTTTTTGGCGGGTGTTGATAATCGGAAACTGTTGAAATGAATATGATATTTTATTTGCTTTTATCAGGTCTTCTGCTGTAAATGTATCAGATAAAAATGTCTTGTAGAGCAGAATACAGGACGGTGGAACGGAAGGCCATTGAAATGATATTTTACAAACGCTCTGTTCCCCATGAGGGTAGGTTCTCGCGGGGAGCTGCAAGCGCCCGCAGGGGCGCGCAACCTTGGAGGAGAACCAAATAACAGTCAGCGCCCGCAAGGGCGCGACAAAAGCATGGCTTGAAAGAGCACTAGGACAAGTTCAGTAGCGCCCTACGGGCGCAGGCTCTGGTGTGGCACGTTCCCTAGGCTGCGCGCCCTGCGGGCGCTTTCCTAGGGTTACGCATGGTTGCGCCCTGCGGGCGCTGCCGCTTGCGCGGCACTTGCCTCCCATCAGGGGGAGCAGAGCTTTGTTCAAAAAGGCCGATGTGGCACCCTAAAATAAAATGATACAGTTTAGATGATTTTTTCACCCCAAAATCCCCTTCACAGCATTTCCTTTTCGCCGCCAAGCATTGCTCTGAAATTAATCATGGTGTTCATTTTCTGAACACCATACCCCAGTCGCCCTGGGGCTAATTCACCTCATCACAATTTGGCACAATATTTGCATTCAAGCAAAACGTCTCTGGTCCGCCAAGGTGCTTGGCAAAAACAGAGGAAAACGGTGCAATGCAGATTGAAAGATGAAAACGGCATGGTAAATATCACCAAATTTCTTTCATTCAGATGACAGATGACAAAGGAGTGTTATCCATACCGCATTTCATTGACCGCATAAAATAGGGCATCATCGCCTGCTGCATTGCGCAGCCGTCCCGTCGAAAAACTTGCAATCTTTTCAGGAGGAAACGGCACATCGCGCCATACGCTCATTGTATTTTGGGCACGTGGCTCTCTGTGTTTCCTCCAGGTTTTGCAAGTACCTTCGACGGACCAGAGATGTTCTACGTGCCCTTTTTTTGCGCATGAAAACAAAAATGCAGCGGGTTCGTAATAGATTCCCCATTTTGCAGCGCATTGTTGCATTAGAGGGGAAATATTGGAAATTGACACAACTTTTTTCGGGATTGCCAAGGAAATCCATTGGCAATAGTTTAGGCAACAATTCAACAACAGGAGAAAAACAAATGAACTTTAAACGAAATGCCACTTACTTTTCCCCCACTCCAGACGGCAGACCACCAGCCCCCCGTAAGCCGATACACTTATCACGTAAAATAACATAAATTCACAATCAATTATGAAAAAGAAAAACTTCGTCTTTGCATTTGTCTTAGTAATGTGTATTCTAACGTCCTATGGGAAAGAAACATCGGCTTCTTTATTTTCTACAAGGTTGGTATCGGATGGTGTAGAGGTTTCAATTAGCGATAATTTTCCTGCAGATCTTTTCGATATTATTATTCCTAAGGAGATCGATGGGCAAAAAGTTGTCGCCATTGCCCAACGGGGCTTCAGTACTCCAAGTATCAAGTCCATCACCATTCCCGAAGGCGTTACGAAAATAGGGGGACTTGCCTTCAGTGTGTGCCAAAATCTGACTAGCGTATCCATTCCAGAGAGCGTTAAGGAAATTGAGTATGGAGCCTTTAATCATTGTAGTAGCTTGACTAACATATCAATCCCTAGGAACGTTACAATAATTAGAGGCAGAGCCTTTTATGGTTGCCAAAATCTAAGTAGCGTATCCATTCCAGAGAGCGTTACGAAAATTGGGCATGCTGCTTTTCCTGCGAATTGCAAGATTACAAGATACTGACACCTCAGTTTCTCGCTTTCAGATGCTCTAGAAACTTTCTCTCAAGAGAAAGTGAGTTTTTTCATTCATACAAACTGGCCGCCAAATGCTTTCAATAAGATGGACAACGGTTCGAATCCGTTGGTCTCTTATAATGAGTTTTATGGGTTCTTTGGGGAGCATTGGTACGCCT